>JAXDLS010000484.1:0-7859 GCA_034666485.1 Chloroflexota bacterium | reverse complement strand
TCACGGCGCAGCCGGGCCTTCCAGTCGAGCTCGGCGCGGACCCGGCGGGCGAAGCGTTCGACGTCCTCGGCGAGCGCCTGCCGGGTCAGCTCGACCTCTCGACGCCTCGCTTTGGCAGTTCCTTCACCCACTCGAGATCCTCCTTGATCGAGCTGACCGCCTCCCTGGTGCTGCGCACCGTGGACATCACCCGCCGGAAGCCGACGTATCCGCAGATACCGGCGACGAGCAGCAGGAGGAGGCCGAAGATCAGCCAGCCGAGCCATTCATGGTTGAGCAGTGAGCCGATGGCCGCGGGCACCGCTGCCAGCGCATAGATGATGCCAAGAAGGGCGCAGGCCACCGCGACGCCGATGAAGATGCCCGCCTTGAGCGTGCGGACGGCGCTCTCCTTCGCCTGCTCCTTGGCCAGCTCGATCTCCAGCCGCACCAGCCGGGTGGTGTCCTCGGTGATGCGATGGACGAGTGCGCCGAGATCCTCGTCGCCCTGGACGCGTGCCGCCGCCACCCCGTCCCCCCCTAGACGTTCAGCTGCGACACGTCGATGTCGCGCAGGCCTTCGGGCGGCTCGACGCCGTGCTCATGGAGCAGCTTGAGCAGCTGGAGCACGTAGCGGACGCCGTTGAGGTTGACCCCGTGGTTGCGGGTGAGGTTCTGGATGGTCTGCAACTTCTGGATGTCGCGCTGGGAGAACCGGCGCCGGTTGGTGGAGGTGCGTTGCGGCACCACCAGCCCCATGTTCTCGTACATCATCAGTGTGCGGGGATGGGTCTCGAGGATCTCCGAGGCCACGCTGATCGTGTAGATCGGCTTGTCGAGGGAGAGGTTCAGCTCACGCGGCCCCCGCTCCGGAAGCCCGTCTCGCGCACTCATCGAGCTCACTCCCTCAGCCACTCGCCGATCCCCTCCGAGAGGGAGCTCGGGGTGGTGTGAGCCTTGATCAGGAACTCGTGGGCGCCGAGCTTGAGCCCGCGGTCGACCAGCTCCTTCTCCCCGTAGTTGCTGAGCATGATCACCGGGATGGCGGCCGTCTCCGGGTCCTGCCGGAGCGCCTGGAGCACCTCGAACCCGTCCTTCTTGGGAAGGCGGATGTCGAGGAAGATGATGTCCGGGAGCAGCTCCCTCGCCCGCACCAGGCCGTCCTCTCCATCGATTGCGACGTTGACCCGGTAACCGTCCAGGGAGAGCTTCATTCGGTACATCTCCAGCACCGCCGGATCGTCCTCGATGAGCAGGACGTCGATGACCTCGTTGTCCACACGAACCTCCCGGATGGCATGCCGGGCGAGGCCCTGTCGCACGGCAGCGGCAGTATAGCCTCACCTGTCCCCCGGACCACAACGGTATAGTTACCCACCAGGGTAACTGAACAGGAGCGGTAGGCGGTATCCTTCCGCCCCGGAAGGCGGCGACCACCGCCGGTGCAGGCCTAGAGGCGCACCTCGCTCACGTTGATGTCGTCGAGGTGGGCCGGCCGCGTGATGCCGTTCTCGTCGAGCAGGCGCAGGCACCGGATGACGTACCGCGCCCCGTTGAGGTTGAGCCCATGCTGCCGGGTGAGACGCTGGATGGCCTGGAGGGCGAGGATGTCGCGCTGCGAGTAGCGGCGGCGGTTGGTGCTCGTCCGGTGCGGCACGATCAGGTTGAGGTGCTCATACATCATCAGCGTCCTCGGATGGGTCTCGAGGATCTCCGAGGCCACGCTGATCGTGTAGATGGGCTTGTCCAAGCCGACCGGCGCCGGAGCCACGCTCACCAGTGCTCCTCCGGCCGGTCCGCCGGGCACGTGCTGCCGACCGGGATCGTCCGATCCGTCCCGGAGAACCGGTTGGTGTGAGTATACGGATCTCAGGAGAGAGTGCCCCACCCCTGTTGTGAGTCACCCCTGCGCGATGAGGGGAGACCTCCGCCGGCGCCACCGGCCGTAACCCAGGCCGCGCGCCCGCCGTTTGAAGCCACGTCGGAGGTGCGGACGACGCTTCGCGACCGGGAGCCCGGGCGCAGACCCATCCTCGCGACACTCACAGGAGGAGTCCGAATGATCCAGCCCGATGGGCGGGCCTCGCTGGCGACCCGCGAGCGCTACCTGAAGCGCCGACGCGCCGGTCGTTTCGGAGATCGGGGGGTCGTCGCGCTCTGGCTGGGTTTCGGTGCCCTGGTGTCGTGGCTCGCCATCGCCGGGCTGGCGGGCCTGTCCGCCCACTGAGCGCCTGAGCCCACGGCTCAGGCCGGTTCGCGGCGGCGCAGCCCCTCCACGACAAGCTCCAGCGCCTCCGCCCACGCCCAGGGGCCGTCCACGGTGTGGGCGGCCGTGTCGAGCACCTCCTCGGGGGTCTCGGCGTCGGCGATGGCCACGGCGGTGCCCAGCGGGCCCGCCGAGCGCGCCACCCGGAGCATGGGCACGTCGCCCCCGTCGTCCCCGGCGGCGCACAGTGCCGCCGCCTCCCACCCCGCGGCGCGGAGTTCGGCGACGGCGGTTCCCTTGTCCCGGGCCAGCGGCACCCGCACCTCCGTGGCGCGCTTGCCCCTGGTGACCCCCAGCCCCCAGGCCGTGGCGACCTCCCGAGCCAGCTCCAGCGCCTCCGCCTCGGCGGCCGCCGACCCCATGCCGCGGGTGTGGAGGACGGCCGCGCAGCGCTTGCGCTCCAGCCGCGCCCCGGGCAGCCGGCCGCGCTCCAGGGCGGCCTCCAGCTCGGCGGCGGCGGAGGCGAGCGCGGGCAGCCACGCCTCCACCCCCTCCTCCAGCTCCAGCCCCTGTGCCGACCAGCGCTCCAGCCCGTGGTTCCCCGACGCCACCCCCTCGGGTCCGAGCTCGAGGCGGCGGGCGACGTCGTCGCTGTCGCGGCCGGTGACCACCGCGAGGCCCACCGGGCAGCGGGCCCCGACCCCCTCGCAAGCGCCCCGGCGGGTGAGCCAGGCCACCGCCGCCATCGCCCGGGGCAGCGCCCGGGCGTCGTCGGGGCGGCGGACGATCGGGGCCAGCGAGCCGTCGAAGTCGGTGCACACCAGCAGGCCGCCGGCGGCGACGGCGCCGCGGACCAGCGCCGCGGCGAGGCGGTCGGGAGAGGTCGTGCCGGCGCGCGCCATGGTGCTCAGGCGATGAGCTCGCGCAGGTCCTGGAGCTGGGACGTGATCCAGCGGGTGATGTCGTTCGCCCGCACCGTCTCGCGGATGCGCTCGGCGCGGGCCACGCGCTCGGACTCGTCCATGCGCAGGCTGAGGTAGAGCGCCTCGGCGGTCTCGTCGACGTCGAACGGATTGACGGTCACGGCCAGGTCGCCGAGCTCCTCGTGCGACCCCGCGTTCTCGCTCAGCACCAGCACCCCGTTGCGCCGGTTGCAGAGGACCCCCTCCTTGGCCACCAGGTTCATGCCGTCGTAGATGGGGTTGACGAGGAGCACGTCGAAGGACTTGTAGGCGGCCACCGCCTTGTGGAAGTTGTTCTCGATCTCGAGCCGGATGGGCATCCAGCCGTGGCGTCCGAAGCGGCGGTTGATCCGCGCGCAGACCCCGACGATGCTGCCCAGGTAGGCGCGGTAGTCGTCGATGTCCTGGCGCGACTCCTGGAGCAGGGCCCAGAACTGGACCCGCTCGTAGAGCTCGGGGTGGGCCTCGAGCATCCGCTCGTAGGCGATGAAGCCGCGCACCACGTTCTTCGAGAGGTCGGTGCGGTCGACGCGCAGGATGAGGTGGTCGGGGCGCCAGGCGGCGATCCGCTCCTCCTCGGCGAGCACCGCGGGATGCTCGAGCAGGGCCTCGAACTCGCCGACGTCGATGCTGATCGGATAGCTGCGCACCCAGATGGCGCGCCCCTCGTGGAAGACGGTGCGCTCGCGGTGGTCGACGGCGAGGCCGAGGTTCTCCTCGCAGGTGAGCAGGAAGTTGCGCACGTCGCGCGAGGTCTGGAAGCCGATGATGTCGTTGCCGAGGATGCCCAGGGTGATGCCGTCGCGGATGCGCCGGGGGAGGATCTTCCAGTACTGCGGCGTCGGCCAGGGGATGTGGACGAACTGCTGCAGGCGCACCCGCGGCAGTGCGGCGCGCACCATCTGGGGCACGCAGTAGAGCTGGTAGTCCTGCACCAGCACCAGCAGCGGCACGTCGGCGCGCCGTCCCTCCTCCACCACCCGGTCGGCGAAGAGGCGGTTCACGTGCTGGTAGCCGTCGCGCCAGGCCCGCTCGGTGGAGGCGTCGACGATCGGCTCGCGGCTGAGATCCCAGAGGTAGTGCTGGATGAACCACAGCAGCGGGTTGCTGAAGACGCTGTAGTAGAGGTCGTACGCCTCCGGGTCGGCGTCGACGAAGGCGACCCGGTAGGAGGTGTCGTCCTCGGTGGTGAGGCGCACGATGCCGTCCTGTGCGGCGCGGCCGGCGAGGATGCGGTCATCGTCGGTGCGCGCCGCCGCCACCCACACCGCGTCGGTGGCCACGGCCAGCGAGCCCATCGCGGTGACCAGGCCGCCGCCGCCCCGGACCAGCCGCTCCTCGGTGCCGCGGAAGGGATCGGCCCGCTGTAGGGTGAGGGGTGCGCGGTTGGCGACGATCACCGGCTGCACATGGCGCAGCAGGCGCCGGGTGTAGGCCTCGATGGCGAGCAGCGTGCATCCTCCGGCACCGGCGGTGACCCCTCGGCGATCCATGCTAGTGGACCGGACCCTGGCGCGCCTCCCGCGGCCCTGTAGGATGGCCGGGGTGCGTGTCGAAGCCAGCGCCGACGCGGGCGTCCGCCCCGCCGACCTCTTCGCGGTCGCCGCGGACCTGCGCAACCTCCCGGCGTGGTGGATCGAGCACCTCAGCGCCGAGGTCGAGGTGCGCGCGCCACGGCTGCGCGACAGCGTCTACCGGGTGCGCTACCGCCTTCCCGGAGGCCTGGTGATCAGCGCGCTCTGCACCGTGGTGGCGGCGCGCGCCGGCCGCTCGTTCACCTACGTGTGGGAGGGCGGGGGGATGCGCATGGCGGTGGGCCAGAGCTTCACCGCCCACGGCGACGGCGCCCGCACCCGGCTGATCGTGGAGCTCGGCACCGACCGGTGGCTGACGCCGGTGGGCTCGGTGGTCACCCGGCTGATCGGCCGCGGCCTGGTCGCCGAGCTGGAGGGGGCCCTCGCCACCCTGAGCGAGCTGGCGGCGGCGAGGGCGGTGGTGCGCCGCGCCCCGCTGGGGGGCGGCGCCGAGCGGCGAGCGCCCGGCGGCCGCCCCGCGGTGTCAGTCCTACGCGGTGCGCCGGCCGCGGCCGGCGGTGGTCCGGCGGGTGCCGGTGGCGGCCGCGGCGGTCCGGCGGGTGCCGGTGGCGGCCGCGGCGTCGCGGGTGCCGGCGGCGGCGCGCCGGGCGCCGGTGGTGGCGCGCCGCGTGGCGGTCGCCGCGGCACGGCGGACGCTGGTCGCCCCGGTGGTGCTGCGCCGGGTCCGGCGCGCGGGCGGCGCCGTCTCCTTCTCGATCCGCTCGAGCACCCGGGCGCCGGTGGCGGCGGGACGGTGCACGAGCAGGAGAAGGTTGCGCGCCGCCACCCCGGTGACGTCCGACCTCGCCGCGCGGGTGCGAAGCGCCCGGAGGCCTGAGAAGAGCACTCGCTCCGGCAGGGTGACCACCTCGGTCGCGGCGCTCTCGACATTGCCGGCGACCTTGGCGTTGATCCGGCCGCCGCGGCGGCGGGCGGCCTGCTGGTCGCCGACCGCGTCGAGGGCCAGGCTGGCGCCGCCGACGGCGGCGTCGAGCGCGCGCTCGGAGAGGCGCGTCACGGTGCCGATGGCAGGGATGTCGGTCATGTCGAAGAGACCTCGAATGTGGGCCCCTGTCGCGCCGGTTCCACCCGGGGAGGGTGGAGGAGCTGCGATGCAGCCCGACGGCGGGGCGCCGCGGGTGATTCCGGACCCAATATACGCGCTGCGTCATGACTGCGTCAAGACGGAGGGGGAGGCAGGGCGTCTCGGCGATTCCCGCAAGGAACGACGGGTGTCCGACGTCACACGCGCATGCCCGCCGCTCTCCAGGCGCCGCGGGAGGTGAGGGGGATCCACGCCGCGACCGGTCGCGGCGGACCCGCCGGCGAGGCTTGCACCCCCGGCGGACTAGTGGTACTGTCATCACAGAACAACACTTGTGTCTGTGTCGTCCGCCGCCCTCCGGAGGGAGCCGCCCCATGGCCTCGCTGAACGCTGTCCACTTCGCCGACGGCTTCGACGGACCGGACACCGTCGCCCTCGGCCTCGAGGCGCCCGAGCTCTCCGCCGTGGTCGGCGGCGGACTGCTCACCTCGGCGATCGTGCACAGCCCCGCCCCGGCGGGGCTGCGCCTGCCCGCCGCGGCGCTGGTCGCCCTGGTGGCGGCGGCGCTGGGCTGGGTGAGGCCCCAGGGACGCTCGCTGCTGCGCTGGGGCTGGCTGGCCGCCCGCTTCGCGGCGACGCCCCGGAGCGGGGCCGGCTGGCTGGCGGCCAGCGGCGGCGACCAGGTCGACGAGGGTGCGGAGGACGGCGCCACCGCGGAGCCCGAGCCCGCCTGGGCGCGGTGGCTGCGCCACACCGTGCCCGGGCGCGATCGCGAGCCGGCCCCCGCCGCGGACGGGGTCGAGGAGCCGGAGGTGGCCGAGGCGCCCGCCGCCGCGCCGGCGGTTGAGCCGGCGGCGCCGGCGCCCCGGCGGCGACGGCGACCCGCGGCGGCGGCGAACCGGCCCGGCGTCGACGACGACGGTGCCACGGTCGAGGTGCGCCGGCCGCCGATCGTCCTGCTCCCCGAGACCGCCGACGGCCGCGCGCCGGCCGAGACCGGGGAGGCCCAGGAGGCCGAGCCGGAGCCGGCCACGATCGTGCCCCTCTGCCGTCCGGCCGCCCCGCTCGAGGTGGCCGAGGCGTGCCCGGTCCCGCCGTCGCTCCAGGCCGCGGACGCGCTCGCCCCGGTGTTCGTCGGCGCCACCCGCCGCATCACCTTCTTCTCGCTCAACGGCGGTGCGGGCCGGACCACCCTGGCCACCGAGCTCGCCTGCCTGCTCGCCGCCCGCGGCCGCCACCGCCCCACCCCCGGCGCAGCCCCCCGCCCGCTGCGCATCGCCCTCCTCGACCTCGACCTCCGCAGCGCCACCGTGGCGGTTCGCCTCGGCATTCCCCAGCCCACGCTCTGGGACTACCTGCTCAGCGGCGACCAGGGGCCGGGGGCGCTCGACCGCCACATGGTCACCCACGGCTCCGGGGCGCGTGCGCTGCTGGGGCCTCCCAAGCCGCTGAGCGGTGGAACCGCGGTCGAGCCCGCCCGGGTCGCCGAGATCGTCCACCGCCTGGAGTGCGACGGCACCCACTTCATCCTCTTCGACGTCGGCGCCGACCTCGGCGCGGTGACCACCTGGGTGCTCAGCGCCGCCCATGACATCTACGTGGTGCTGACGCCGACGGCGAGCGGGGTGCAGGACGCCTACCGGTCCACCGAGGCGCTGCGCCGCCTGGGGCTCGGTTCGAAGCTCCGGTACGTGGTGAACCGCGCCCGCCCCGGGATCGACCTCGACGAGGTGATGGGCGACCTCGGCGGCCGCATCGCCGCCTCCATCCCCTTCGACCCGCGCATCGAGGAGGCGGAGAACGGGCACCGCATCGCCTCCCTCGACGGCGGCGGCCCCGCGGCCGAGGCCCTGGCCGGGCTCGCCGCCCAGGTCTACCCCGCGCTGGGCGCGCCCGCGGCACGCCGCCGCCTGCGCCTCTTCGGGAGGCGCCGGGTTGGCTGAGACGCCGGTCCTCGACGCCGGCCTGCTGCAGACCGTGCGCAGCCGGCTGACGCTGCAGCTCGAGCCCGGACTCGCCGACCCCTTCAGCGACGTCGCCGGCCGCGAGCGGCTGATCCGCGAGGCGCTGGCGCGGGTGCTGATGGAGGCCCG
>JAXDLS010000483.1:0-2554 GCA_034666485.1 Chloroflexota bacterium | reverse complement strand
TGGCGATGAAGGAGACCTGGCTGCCCAGCTCGCTGACGGTCTGCCCCGCCCACAGCCTGAGGAAGTCGGGATGGCGCCGGAGGCTCATGCGGGGATCATCGCACCGGTCTCCGCGACCGCCTGCCGCGTGTCTGTATCGTGGCGGCCTGCCGCCCCCCGCTCCCGGAGATCGCCGATGCCCGCTGCCTCCCCGCTGCCGCCCGCCGCCCGCGCCGAGCTCGCCGGCCGGCTGCGCCGCCTGTGGCCGGAGCGGCCCGCCCCGGTGGCCATGGCCCGGGTCGACCAGCTGCCCCCCGGGGTGGCGCTGCGCTCCGGTCCGGCGACCTCCGCGTGCCTCTTCTGGCGGGAGGCGGAGCGGGGGGTGTTCGCGGTCGGGGCCGAGCACGGCAGCTGCCCCATCGGCCGCATCACCCAGGGCTTCACCACCGAGCTCCCCACCGCCGACGAGCTCATCGGCACCATGGTCGAGACCGGCTACGTGGATCCCGTCGAGGTGGCGGCGATGCCGGCGCTGCCGATGGGCCACACCGCCATCGTCTACGGACCGCTCGCCGACCTCCCCGTCGACCCCGAGGCGGTGCTGCTGGTCGGCCTGCCCGAGCAGGTGATGCTGCTGGGCGAGGCGCTGGGCGCGGCCCGGCTCGACGGCACCGGCCTCACCGTGATGGGCCGGCCCACCTGCGCGGCGGTGGCCGCCTCCATCCTCCGCGACCAGCCGCGCGGCTCGCTCGCCTGCGTTGGGGCGCGCATCTTCGCCGGCTTCGAGCCGGGCGAGCTGCTCATGGTCATCCCCGGGACCATGCTGGGACGGCTGGCCGCGGCGCTGGAGCGCACCCTGATCGCCAACGAGAGGGTGGGCGCTCTCGACCTGGAGCTGAAGCGCTGCCTGGCCGAGAGCGCCTGAGGCGCCGAGCCCGGGAGCTCAGAGAGGAGGGCCTCCCTCCGCCGCCGCCGGTGGCCGGCGCCGCCGCCGCAGCAGGAGGAGGGCCAGCAGGTTGCCGAGCAGCAGGGTGCCGACGCCCCCGATGAGGCCGATCACCAGCGGCGAGGGGCCCGCGGACGGTGCCATCACCACGGTGGGCCGCGAGGTGGCGTTGGGCGACACGAACTTGGGGACCACTGCCTGCGCCGCGCGGATGGTGAGCTGCCGGTCGGCGTGGACGGTCGTGCCGGGCTCGCCGAAGTCGAGGACGAGTCGGTAGCACCCCGCCGGCAGCACCCGGTCATCGATGGTGATCGGGTAGTTGATCTGCGAGTGGGGGAGGAAGGTGTCGAGCTTTCGGTCGAGGCGCTCCATCACCACCGAGCCCGTACAGGTGACCAGGGTGCCCTTCAGCGAGGGCTTGCCGATCAGGTCCCCGGTCGAGGCCAGGGGCACGGTGATCACCTGCCGGCTGCCGTTCTCCACGGAGACGGTCGGTTCGCCGATGGTCCAGCCGCTGTGCACGGGACCGGGCACGTGCACCATCACCGCCACCACCGAGCGCTGCGTCACCCGCAGGCCGCCGCCGTTGACGTCGGCGGGCGTCGGGTTCTCGGCGACCAGGCTGCCCACGTACTCGCCGGGGGCGGTGCCGGCGGGCACCGCGGTGGTGAAGGAGATGGTCACGGAGCTGCCGGCGGCGAGGTGCAGCCTGCTCACCGACGGGGTGATCCATGACCCGGCGCCGTTGCCGGCGCCCTCCGCTCCCGCCGGGCGGAGCGGCTCCTCGCGCTCGCCGTAGACGATCCCGCTGACGTGCGAGGTGTACCCGTCGGCCCCGTAGACGAGCAGGTCGCCGGCGGTGGTGCCCTGGTTGGAGATCACGGCGGTGTCGACCACGTGCTCGCCGCCGGGGCTGAGGCTGTACTCGAAGAACCCCTGGGGGTTGGGGTGGACGGCGCGCAGGCCGGGCGCTCCCGAGCTCGCCGCCTGGGCGGTCACGCCGCCGGGGGCGAGGAGGAGGAGGACGCCGGTGACGCATGCCGCCCAGGTCCGCCTCGATCTGCTCCGCCGTCTCACGGGGCGATGACGTGCGCTCACGAGATCGGCGGAGGCGTGGCAGGTTGGATCATCCGTTGACCGGTGCACGTTTCCTTCCCTTCTTCGAGTGACGGCGTTGCAGGATGGTCGCGAGCAGGACGAGGTTGACCGCCACCAGCAGTCCCAGCAGAGCGACCAGCCAGGAGGGAATCACCATTCCACCGGAGGCGGACGCGGGAGGAATGCTCACAGCACGGAGAGCAGGGCCGCTGACGTCCGCCTGGGCGGCGGTCACCTGAAGGGTCGTCGTTCTGTGATCGAGCGTGGTGCCCTGGTGGCCGATGGTGACGTCGACGACGTAGCAACCGGCCTCGAGGACGAGCGTGTCGAACGGGTGGGGGTAGACGATGGACGCCATGGCGGTGAAGGTGTCGAGCTGCTGACCGGTGGCCGACATGACCGGCTGCTCGGAGCAGGATCGGAGGGTCAGGTCCATGACCGGCTTGAAGAGGACGTTCGCCGTGCTCTGCATGGGAATGTCGAGGATCTGGCGACTGCCGTTCTCCGCGTGGAGGGATGCCGGGCCGAGGC
>JAXDLS010000482.1:0-2918 GCA_034666485.1 Chloroflexota bacterium | reverse complement strand
TCTCGGTGCGGTGGCGGTGCCCATCTCCATGGCCGCGGCCCTCGGCGCGCTGTCCCTCACGGGGTTGCACTGACGCCGCCGGCCGCTCCGGACGGGGCTACGGCTCCATCCGCGGTGGCGCCGGCGTCTCTCGCCCCTCTCTGAGAATCCTCGCCGCGGCCCGCACCCTGTCCGCTGAGGGGGGAAGCTGCAGCGTCGCCCTCTCGACGCCGGCGACGGCCTCGGTCGCGTCATCCGCCGCGACGCCAGCCCTGGACGCGGCATTCTCGGCGACGGTCTCCACCACCCCGGTGGCGGCCGCGGTGGCGGCGGCGGCTGCAGCCATCTGCGCACGGTGCAGGGCAGCCTCGGCGATCGTCATCTCCCGGCGCGCGAGGTCCGCCGCCCCGACCAGCGCCGCCGCCTCCTGGGCGGTCACCGCGGCAGCGAGGCTCGCTGCTCCAGCGACATCCTCGACGACGTCGTGGGCGGCCCGGGTGGCTGCGGTTGCCCTCTGTGCCGCGACACCGGCGGCGATCGCCGCGGCGGCGCTCTTCTCCCGATCAGATCTCCACATGTGTCCACCCCCTGCGTGGATCGTCACTTGTCCATATTCAGTGCATCATATATCATGATATGCAAGATATCAAGTCCAACGGCTGCCGGGAACGGGTCACTCAGCCCACGAAATCACTGGACACGGTCGCCGGCCGGGGTGCTGCGGCGCCGCGGCGCAGGGCCGGCGTCCCCGCGGCGCGCGTTCCCACGTACACGACGAAGGCCATGCCGGTGACGAAGACGCTGGGGGGCATGTCCACCCAGTACGAGACCCCGAGGCCGATCCACGTGTAGAGCACGCCGAGGGCGATCGACAGCCCCACCGCGAGCGGCGGTCGGCCCGAGATCAGCGAGGCGGTGGCGGCGGGCGCGACCAGCAGCGAGAAGGTGAGCAGCACGCCGACGACGGGCGTCGCCACCGCGGTGGTGGCGGCGAGGATCAGCAGCAGCAGCAGCGACATCGCCCGGGTGGGCACGCCCCGCGCCTCGGCCACCTCCTCGTCGACCGACGAGAGGAGGAGCGGGCGGAAGGCGACGGCGACGAGCACGACGATCACCGCCGCCGCCGCCTCGACGATGGTGACCTCGGTGGCGCTGATGCCGAGCACGTCGCCGACAAGCACCGGCAGCGCCTCGCCGGCGCGCGAGAGCCGGAGGAAGAGCAGGCCGAGCCCCAGGGTGCCGGTGAGCACGATGCCGACCACCACGTCGCGGCCACGGGGTCGCCTGGCCAGCGCTCCGATGAGCAGCGCCCCGGCGCCGTCGACGAGGAGCAAGCCGGCCAGCGGGTCGACGCCGGCAACCCTCGCGCCGGTGGCGCCCGCGAATCCCATGAGCGACAGCGAATGACCCGCGAAGCTGAGCCCGCGCAGCACCACGAAGTAGCCGACCACGCCTGCGACGATCGCGGTGGCGGTACCCGCCAGATAGGCGCTGCGCATGAACTGATAGGTGAACAGCTGACTCAGGTCGTCCACCGGGTTCCAGGAGAAGGGCACGTCGGTGAGGGTGCCGGCGATGAGCCGCATCCTCAGCCCTCGACGGCGGCGGCCGGCCGCATCACCGGGCGCAGCCGGGAGAGCACGCCGCCGGCGGTGACCAGGCGCGCCGCGAGGTAGGTCAGCGTCGACAGCGAGGTGATGAAGAAGCTCGCCGGATAGGGCTGCCAGAAGGCGAGGGCGAGTCCGGTCCAGGTGACCGCCAGCGCGATGGCGACGGAGAGGAGGAGCCAGGCCACCGGCCGGGTGGTCAGCCGCTGCGCGGTCGCCGCCGGCGCGATCAGCAGGGCGACGGCGAGCAGGGCGCCGATCACCTGTGTGGCGGCGGTGACGGCGACGGCGAGAACGAGGAGGTAGGCCGTCGCCACCGCCCGCACCGGCACCCCGCGCGCCTCCGCGAGCTCCTCGTCGAGCGAGGCGAAGAGCAGCGGGCGGAAGATCGCGACGAGCGCTGCGAGGGCGATCAGCGCCCCCACCGCGACCACCACCACGTCGCGCGGGCCGAGCGCGAGGATGGAGCCGAAGAGCAGAGCATAGGCCTCGTTGGAGTAGCCACGGTAGAGGCGCAGGAAGAAGAGCCCCAGCCCCAGGGTCAGCACCAGGATCATCCCGATGACCACGTCGCGGCCGCGCAGCCGCTGCTCGAGGGCGCCCAGGACGACCGCCATCAGCGCGGTGAGGCAGAGCAGCCCCGCCACCGGGCTGAGCCCGATCACCACCGCCCCCGACGCGCCGGCGAACCCCACGTGGGTGAGGGTGTCGGTGGCGAAGGACAGGCCGCGCAGGACCACGAAGCAGCCGACCGCCCCGCACAGCACCGCGGCGATGCCACCGGCCAGCAGCGCGTGGCGCATGAACTCGTAGTGGACCAGCTGCTGCCAGTCGTCGACCAGGTTCCAGGTGAGATGCGACCGGGACACGCTCAGTGGTGGTGCGAGTCGCAGTCGTCGAGGCCGACCACGACGATGCGGCCGCGGCTGTCGCGGATCACCTCGACCGGGTAGTCGTACAGGGTGCTCAGCGTGTCCGTGGTGATCACCTCGTCGGTGCGCCCCGACACCATCGCACCGCCGGCAAGGTAGACGACGCGGTCGACGAAGGACACCAGCGGGTTGACGTCGTGCGCGACCAGGACGACGGTGATGCCACGCTCCCGGGCCAACCCGGCCACGAGGCCGCTGATCACCCCCTGGCTGCGGATGTCGAGGCTGGCCAGCGGCTCGTCGAGGAGCAGGAGGCGCGGCTCGGTGACCAGCGCCTGGGCGAGGAGCAGGCGCTGCTGCTCACCGCCGCTGAGACGGCCGACAGGATGGTCGGCGTAGGCGGTGGCGTCCACCGCCTCGAGCGCCCCGTCGACGAGCGCGCGCTTGCGGCGCCGCGCCG
>JAXDLS010000481.1:0-2579 GCA_034666485.1 Chloroflexota bacterium | reverse complement strand
CCCCCCCCGCGACTGCAGCACCGCCATGCCGGCGCCGGGACGGAGGAGGCGGCGCAGACCCGCCGCGCCCAGGCCTGCCACGGCAGCGCCGGCGGCGCCGACGGCGATGGCCCGCCTCATCCGGCGGCCCGCATCCGCACCTCGATGCGCCGCCGGGCCTCGAGCACCCCGGGCAGCGACTCGAAGGCGAAGTCGAGCACTCCGATCAGCTGTCGCACCGGCTCCCGCTCGAGCTCGGCGGGCGGTGGCCGCTCCCACCCGTAGAGAGCGCGGGCCCACTCCGGGAGGGTGCCGACGGCGACGCGGCCGACGTCGTGCCAGAGCTCGCGGGTGTCCTCGTCGAGGCCGGGCGGGTCGAGCACGATGGCCATCGCCTCGCGCGCCGCCGGGGTGGCCTGGACCAGGTCGACCGAGGTGAGATACCGGGCGAGGCCGGCGACGTCGTGGGGGATGATCTCCTCGGGGACGCCGAGGATGGAGGCGAACCGCACCATCTCGGCGACGTAGCTGTCGGCCTCGGCGGGCTCGAGGCCGCGGCCGTAGGCGCGCATGATCTCGACGATCGAGTCGACCAGGGCGGCGTGCACCCAGAGCAGCAGCGCCGGGTCCTCGGCGCTGTAGGGGAGGCCGGTGACCCCGTCGACTCCGTGCACCCGGGTGTGGATGTCCCGCACCCACGCGGCGGCGGCCAGCGCGGCGGCGCTCTCGCCGTAGGTCACGGTGAGCACGTAGCCGCTGGTGGCGGCGAGGCGGCCGAAGGGGTCGCGCTGCCAGCCGCTGTGCTCGGCCACCCCCGCCATCGGCAGCGGGTGCAGCGCCTGGAGCATCAGCGAGCGGATGCCGGCGACCAGGAAGCTGCGGTCGCGGTGCACCCGCCACACCACCGAGCGGGGCCCGAAGAGCCCGTCGTCGACAGGGCGCTCGGGCACGCAGCGCACGAAGGTCCGCGCCAGCGGCTCCAGCGCGGTGGGCTGCATCTCCACTCCCACTCCTACGCGGACCTCCTCACTGCGCGGACACGGCGCCCACCACGATACCTCTCCGGAATGCCACGCCCTCCTCGGCGAGGAGGGCGCGCTTGGCGGCGGGGCCGCCGCAGCCGTAGTGGCCGATGCGCCCGTCGGCCCGGACCACCCGGTGGCAGGGAACCACCAGGGGCAGCGGGTTGCGGGCCAGCGCGGTGCCCACCGCCCGGGCGGCGCCGGGGTGGCCCACCCGCTCGGCCAGCCATGCGTAGCTGCGGGTCTCGCCGGGCGGGATGGCGCAGGTCTCCAGGAGCACGCGGCGCCGGAAGTCACCGAGCCCCTCCAGCCGGGGACGCCACTCCCCCCTGCCGGCGGCGGCGTCCTGCAGCAGCCGCCGCAGCCGCCCGGGCAGCTCCACCGGCTCCGGCACCACCCCCAGCGCGCCCAGGCACCACTCCTCCACCTCGGCGGCGGGACCGTCGGGGCGGATGGCGATCGGCTCGGCGCCGTCGTGGATCACCCACACCTCGCCCACGATGGTGGTGAGGCGCGAGCACAGCACCCCGCGCAGCATGGTCGTCATCGCTCTCTCCTCCGGTGACGGACGTCCGACGCCCCTACAACCCGTCGGCCGCCCCGCAGGGTTGCACCCGCGGTCGCTGGCACGCCAGAGGACGCCTGCGCTATAACGTTCGAGCATGCGAACAGAGGTTCGTGAGGCCCGTGAGACCACCGCAGGAGGAGGATCCGTGGCGACACCGAGGACGGCGCCCCGATCGACCGAGAACCCCGAGAAGGACCCGCGCGACTGGACCACCGGCGACGAGCCCATGACCGGACCCCAGCGCAGCTACCTCACGACGCTCGCGAGGGAGGCCGGCGAGGAGGTCTCCGACGATCTCAGCAAGGCGGAGGCGTCCGAGCGGATCGACGAGCTCCAGGCGCGGACCGGTCGCGGGGCCTGAGGGTGCCGGTGACGGCGGATCCGCCGTCCCACGGCGGTACCGCGTAAGGCCGCCGCCGGGCCGGCCGCGACGGCGGGGCATCGCCTCCCACACCGCAGCGCGCGCCCCTGCAACCGCGGGGCCGCGCGGCGGTGTTGAGGAGGCGTGATGCACCAGACTGCGCCGGCAGATGAGCGCCGCGTCGTGAGCCCGCAGGCACGGGCCGGGGCCCGCCTCGTCGAGCGGCTCGCCGCCGACCTCGACGGCGTCTTCGAGGACGTGGTGGTCGAGCACCAGCAGGGCCTCTTCGCCTTCGTCGCGGGACTCTGCGGCGACCCCGGCCGCGCCGAGGAGGTGGTCCAGGACGCCTTCGTCCGCGCCCACCGCGCACTCGGCGGCTACCCCCCCGACCGCATCCGCGCGCTCGCGCTGCGGCCCTGGCTGTTCCGCATCGCCCTCAACGCGCTGCGCAACAGCCTGCGCGGCCGGCACCTCCAGCTGGTGCTGGTGGAGACCCCGCCCGACGGCGTCGATCCGGGCGCAGGCCCCGAGGCGGAGGCGCTGCGCGCCGCCGAGCGGAGACGGCTGCTGGGGGCGCTGGCGTCGATCCCCGACGAGCAGCGGGCGGCGGTGCTGCTCCGCTACGCCCACGACCTGAGCTACCCGCGCA
>JAXDLS010000480.1:0-2746 GCA_034666485.1 Chloroflexota bacterium | reverse complement strand
GGACGCGGCTGTTTCTTACCGGGGGAGGCTCCGCCTCCCCCGCTCGCGCCAAAGACATCGCAGGACCGTCAGCGTGTGAGCTGACGCGTCCGTTGGGCGATGCCGTGGCGCACCCCCTCCGCGCCGGCACTCGCCGGCGACGCTCGCTTTTCGTCCCCGTGCCACCCGCTGAGGCACCAGGCGGAGCGCCTCCGGCGCATCTTTCTCTTCTGAAGAATTGCGACGAGGTCGCTCTCCCTGGTACCGGCTTCGTGTGGGCCGAAGACGCAAGCGCGACCGAAGGGAGCGCCTGCCGGGAGTCCGGCCGTGGAGGGGGTGCGCCACGGCATCGCCCAATGGACGCGCCAGTCCATACGCTGACGGTCCTGCGATGTCTTTGGCGCGAGCGGGGGAGGCGGAGCCTCCCCCGGTAAAGCGACCCTCGCCGGCACGCCGCTCCCAGCCTCGAACACGCCCCAGTCGCTAAACTCCCCGCCATCACACACCCCCGGTGGTCGCCGGCGAGGGTGCCCGGCCGAGAGGCCCGGGAATCGCCGGCGTGAACGAACGCCGGGGGGAGGCAGCAACCCCACGCGAGGAGAAGGCACGTGCCTGTAGCAACCCTGCGCCAGCTCCTGGAGGCCGGAGTCCACTTCGGTCACCAGACGAGCCGGTGGAACCCCAAGATGCGCCCGTACATCTTCGCGGCGCGCAACGGCATCCACATCATCGACCTGCAGCAGACCCAGGCGATGCTGGACGAGGCCTGCGAGTTCGCCCGCGACCTGGTCGCGGGCGGAGAGAAGATCCTGTTCGTGGGCACCAAGAAGCAGGCCCAGGACACCATCGAGGAGGGCTGCCGCCGCAGCGGGCAGTTCTACGTGACCCACCGCTGGATGGGCGGCATGCTCACCAACTTCGGGGTCATCCAGCGCCGCCTCCGCAACCTCGCCGACCTCCGCGCCGCCCACGAGCGCGGCGACTTCGAGCGCATGGGCGCCAAGGAGGCGAACGTCAACCAGGACGAGCTCGACCGGCTGGAGCGCAACTTCGGGGGCATGGCGGGGATGAAGCGCCTCCCGGGCGCGCTCTTCGTGGTCGACTGCCGCAAGGAGCGGCTGGCGGTCACCGAGGCGAACAAGCTGCACATCCCGGTGATCGCGATCGCCGACAGCAACGTCGACCCGGAGCAGATCCAGCATGTGATTCCCGGAAATGACGACGCCATCCGTGCGGTGCGCCTGATCACCGGGCTGCTGGTCGACTCCATCGTCGAGGGCCAGCAGATGCTCGGCGAGCGCGAGATGCGCGAGCGCCAGGCCGCCGAGCAGGCGGCCGCCGAGGCCGCCGCCGAGGCGGCACGGGCGGAGGCGGCGGCGGCCAACGCGGCCGGCCAGGAGAGCACCGAGATGGCGGGCGCAACCGCAGGCACGGAGGAGGCGTAGGTGGCCGAGATCGGGGCCGCCCAGGTCAAGCAGCTTCGCGAGATGACCGGGGCGGGGATGATGGACTGCAAGCGCGCCCTCACCGAGGCCGAGGGCGACGTGGAGAAGGCCAAGGACTGGCTCCGTCAGAAGGGCATGGCACGGGCCCAGGACAAGGCGGGTCGCACCGCCGGCGACGGCATCGTCGAGGCCTACCTGCACGCTCCCGGGGGCGCCGCGCCCAAGCAGGGCGCGCTGCTCGAGCTCAACTGCGAGTCCGACTTCGTCGCCAGGACCGACGACTTCAAGGCCCTGGCCCGCGAGCTCGCCCTCCAGGTGGTCGGCGCCAAGCCGCGCTGGGTGCGCCGTGAGGAGGTGCCCGCCGACATCGTCGAGCGGGAGACGGCGATCTACCGCGCCCAGGTCGCCGACAAGCCGGCGAACATCGTCGAGAGAATCGTCGACGGCAAGCTCGAGGCCTTCTACAGCGAGGTCTGCCTGGTCGACCAGGTCTGGGTGAAGGACGAGAAGCGGAAGAAGAAGGTCGGCGAGCTGGTCACCGAGGCCACCGCCAGGCTCGGCGAGAAGGTCAGCGTCGCCCGTTTCGCCCGGTTCGAGGTCGGCGAGGTCGCCGAGGGCGGCCAGGGCGGCGGCGATGCCGGTGGGAACGGCGCCGTCGCGCCGTCCGAGACCTGAGCGCGGAATCCGGTGCCGGCGGCGTCGCCGAGTTGACCGAGCCACCGGCCGCCGGCGAGGAGGGCCCGACCCCGCGCTGGCGGCGCGTGGTGGTGAAGCTGAGCGGCGAGGCGCTCATGGGCGGCTCGCACTACGGCATCGACGCCGCCACCCTCGGGTTCATGGCCAAGCAGGTGGAGCAGGTGGTGGCCCACCACCACGTCGAGGTCGCCATCGTGGTCGGCGGCGGCAACATCGTCCGCGGCCTGGAGGTGAGCTCCCAGGGCGTCGACCGGGTCACCGGCGACTACATGGGGATGCTGGCGACCATGATCAATGCCCTGGCCCTGCGCGACGCCCTCGAACGGCGCGGGCTCGACTGCCGGGTGCAGACCGCCATCGAGATGCACCAGGTGGCCGAGCCGTATATCCGCGGCCGGGCCATCCGCCATCTCGAGAAGGGACGCGTGGTGATCATGGGCGCGGGCACGGGCAACCCCTTCTTCACCACCGACACCACCGCGGCGCTCCGCGCCGCGGAGATCGGCGCCGAGGTGGTGCTCAAGGCCACCAAGGTCGACGGCATCTACACCGCCGACCCGCACAAGCACCCCGATGCGGAGCGCCTGCCCCACCTCACCTACCTCGAGGTGCTCAACCGGGGGCTC
>JAXDLS010000479.1:0-2922 GCA_034666485.1 Chloroflexota bacterium | reverse complement strand
AGCGCCCGCCGCCACCACGAGGGCGCGGGCGGCGCGGTCAGCTCGAGGGCGTCGAGGCCCGCCTCGGTGCGGGCGAGCTCGGCCTCAGCCACCGCCATGACGGCCGATCTCCTCGCGCAGACGCGCGGTGATGCGCAGCGCCAGGGCGCCGACGGCGGGGTCCTCGATGCGCCGCGGACGGGGCACCTCGACGGCGAACTCCTCGGCGACCCGGCCGGGGCGGCTGGTGAGCAGCAGCACGCGGTCGCCGAGACGCACCGCCTCGCGCACGTTGTGGGTGACGAAGACGACGCTCATCGCGCTCTCGGCGGCGATGCGGGCCAGGTCCTCGTGGAGGAGGTCGCGGGTGATCGCGTCGACGGCGGCGAAGGGCTCGTCCATGAGCAGCACGTCGGTGCGCTGGGCGAGGGCGCGGGCAAGCGCCACCCGCTGCCGCATCCCCCCGCTGAGCTGGTGGGGACGGCGCTCCGCGAATCCCTGGAGGTGGACCAGGCGGAGCAGCCGGTCGACCTCGGCGGCGCGCTCGCGGTGGCCGGTGCCGCGCAGCCGCATCGGCAGCTCGACGTTGCGCGCCACCGTGAGCCAGGGCAGCAGCGCGGCGTCCTGGAACATCAGCGCCGGGCGGCCTCCCTCCAGCTCGACGCGCCCCGCGGTGGGGCGGTCGAGCCCGGCGATGAGCGAGAGCAGCGTGCTCTTGCCGCATCCCGAGGCGCCGACCAGGCAGACGAACTCCCCCTGCCCCACCTCGAGGCTGATGCCGTCGAGCGCGGCCACCGCGGCTCCAGCGGTCCCGAAGACGCGGCCGACCCCCTCGAGACGGATCGCCGGCGGCCCTGGCCGGGGAGCCGGGGAGGCGGCGGCGACCGGGGCGTGCGCGAGCATGGTCATCCCCCGAGCCCGGCGTCCGAGACCGTCGCCCGCCCCAGCCCGTTCAGCACCGCGTTGAGCGGCCGCAGATCCTCGATGCCCCGGAGGTCGGTGGAGGCGAGCAGGCCCACCGCCCCGGCCATGTCGGCCTCCTTCTGGAGGAGGCCTGCCAGGGGGTCGGCGGAGAAGCCGAGGTGGCTCCAGGCGTCGGTGAGCACCTGGGGGCTCAGCGCCCTCTGGCTGAGCCGCTGCAGGCCCTGGTTCACCACCGTGCGCGCCTCGGCCGGATGGGCGTTGAGCCAGTCGACGGCGGCGACGTTTCCCGCCACCAGCCGCCGGACCGCGTCGGGATGCCGGTCGAGGAAGCTCCGGGCGACGATCAGCTCGGTGGTGGGAAACTGCCCGCCGGGCCACCGTGTGGCCTCGTCGACGAGCACGGTGCCGTGGCCCTCGTCGACCAGCCGCGAGGCCCATGGCTCCGGCACCCAGGCGCCGTCGAGCTGGCCCTGCTCGAAGAGCTGCAGGGTGGTGGCGTTCTCGGTGGCGACGATCCTCACGTCGCCGCCGCCGCGGGGGTCGGTGGCGAGCCCGTTGTCCTGGAGCCAGGAGCGCAGGGCGACGTCCTGGGTGTTCCCCAGCTGCGGGGTGGCGATCCGCCTGCCGCGCAGGTCGGCGGCGGTGCGGATGCCCTCCTTCGGCTGCACCACGAGCGCGGCACCGCCGGAGGTGGCCCCGGAGACGATCCGCAGCGCCGCGCCCTTCGACCTGATGAAGCCGTTGACGGCGGGGTTGGGGCCGACGTAGGCGGCGTCGATGGCGCCGCCGAAGAGCGCCTCCACCGCCGCGGGGCCGGCATTGAAGGTCTGGGTGGTCAGCCTGGTGCCGCTCCCCAGCGCGGTCTGCAGGAACCCCTTGTCGACGCCGGCGATGGCGGGCGCGTGGGTGAGGTTGGGGAGGAAGCCGAGGCGGAGGGCGAGCTGCGGTGTGGTCGAGGTCGCGCCGCTCGCCGTCTCTCCCCCGCACCCCGTGAGGGTGAGAGCGGCGCCGGTGACCAGGCACATGGCGGCGGCGAGCGGTGTGAGCGGCACGGTCGTCTCCCCCTTCTCGGCGATCGGTACAGCGTGCCTATAGTTGATTTAATTGATCAAATTTGTCAACGACTTCGTCCAGGCTCCCTTCAGGTCAGCCGCCGGCGCGCAGCTGCTCGATGATCCGCACCACGCGCCGAGCCCGGGTGTCCTCGCGCCTCGCCTCGGCCACCGAGCTCGCCAGCTCCCGCCGCCGGCTCGGCGCCAGCGCCTCGAACGCCGCCCGGAGAGCGGGCTCCGACGCCAGCGCCGCGGCGAGCTCCGCGGGCAGCTCGACCTCCCGCGACCCGTCGTCGACCTCGATCTCGACCACCACGGTCTCGCCGAAGGCCGCCCCGGCGGCCTCGCGGGTCGCCCTGTGGACGCCCAGGCAGGCAGCGCCCCCTCCCGCCGGCATCGTCGAGCTGCGGAAGCCGACGCCGTTCAGGGTGCCGCGCACCCGCAGCCGGGCCCCACCGCCGAGCCGGGCCAGCACCTCGGCGGGGAGGCTCACGAAGGCGCCCCCGCCTCGTGCCGGCTCCAGCGTCCCCTCGAACCGTGATGCCGTCACCCTCGTGCCTCCGTCGCGGGCCGGATACCCTTCGGTACGCCGGGTATAGTGTCATCAGCTGTAGCAGATTCCATGAGAACCCGGTTCTCATGCGGCGGGGTGCATCTGATGCTCGAGCCACTTGCGCTGGTCGGGAAGATCGTCGGCCTCATCTTCGGGGCCGGGGTGGTGTTCGCCCTGGTCATCGTCATCCTGATCCTGATGGCGGTGCGAGGCGCGCAGAGCCGCCGCTGACCCGGGCGCCGTGCCGCCGTGGCCACCGCGGCCGCGGTGGCGCCGAGCAGGCACGCGCCTCGAGAGCGCGGGGACCCACCGCCGGTGGCTGACCTACGCCTGACCGGAGGGCCACCGCCGGGCGGCGGCGGGCCCCCCCTCATGGTGAGGCCCGGCTCCCCCGGGCGGGCCGCGACCCGACCC
>JAXDLS010000478.1:0-12794 GCA_034666485.1 Chloroflexota bacterium | reverse complement strand
CCACGTGATCATCGCCCACGACGGCCACACCTTCACCCTCTACGGGCACCTCGAGAGCTTCGCCGTGCACCCGGGTGACCAGGTGAAGCAGGGGCAGGTGATCGGGCTCGTCGGCTCGACCGGCAACTCCACCGGGCCGCACACCCACTTCGAGGTGCGCGTCGACCGCACTCCCGCCGACCCCGGGCCCTACCTGCCGCCGCTGCCCCAGGGGGCCAAGGGGCCGCCCGCCCAGTAGCCGCCGAGGCCGTCTCGCAGAACCGATTCGGTAGAGTAGCGCCGCCCGTTTGGGACCGCGGCAGGCCGCGTCCCGGGCCAGGCCGAGGAAGCACGGGAGCGCTCATGAACGTTGTCGTCTGTGTCAAGCAGGTCCCCGATCCCAACTCGGTGGGCCAGCTCGACCCCACCACCCACACCCTCAGGCGCGACGGGGTCGAGGTGGTCCTCGACCCCGGTGACGAGTTCGGCATCGAGGCGGGGCTCCAGCTCGCCGAGGCCCATGGCGGCACCGTCACGGTGGTCTCGATGGCGCCGGAGAAGGGGCTGGACGCGATCCGCAAGGCGCTCGCCATGGGGGCCGCCAAGGGGGTGCTGGTCAGCGACCCGTCGCTCGCCGGGGCCGATGCGCTGACCACCGCCAAGGTGCTCGCCGCGGCGATCCGGCGCGAGGGCTTCGACCTGGTCATCACCGCGACGGAGTCGACCGACGGCTACACCGGGGTGGTCCCGCAGGCGCTGGCCGAGTACCTCGGCGTCCCCGCCGTCACCTTCGCCAAGGCGATCGAGAGCGACGGCAGCTCCCTGACGGTGCGGCGGCAGACCGAGGCCGGCTACGACAACGTCGAGGCCGTGCTGCCCGCGGTGGTGAGCGTCACCGCCGGCGTCAACGAGCCTCGCTACCCGTCGCTGAAGGGGATCATGGCCGCCCGGTCGAAGCCGGTCGACCGGCTCAGTGTCGCCGACCTGGGTCTCGACGGGCTCGCGCCCGGACAGGCCATCGTCTCCGTCGAGCCGGCCGAGCAGCGCAAGGCGGGGGAGGTGGTGGAGGACGACGGCACCGCCGCCCATCGCGTGGTCGAGTTCCTCGCCGCCAAGAAGGTGATCTAGGGAGACCCCCGCCGATGCGCCACAACCGCTGCATCCACCCGGACTCGCCGATCTCGGCGTCGGCTCCTGCGCGCGCTCGGTCACGCACCTCCGGTGCGTTCCCTCGCGTGCTCGTCACCTCCTTGATCTCGGCGGCCCGGCCGGCGCATCGGTCGCGTCGATCGACGGGGGTCTCCTGATGTCGCTGGACAGGGTCTGGGTCTTCGCCGAGGTCCTCGACGGACAGCCGATCACGCCCGCCCTCGAGCTGCTGACCCGGGCCCGCAGCCTGGGTGGCACCGTCGAGGCGGTCTGCCTGAGCCCCGAGGCGGAGTCGGCGGCGGCGGCGCTGGGTGACCATGGGGCCACCACCGTGTATGCGGGCACCGACCCCGGCTACGCCGACCTGCTCCTGGGCGGCCCCGGGGCCGACGCCCTCGCGGCGCTGGCGGACGAGCACTCCCCCGACCTCATCCTCTTCCCCACCACCTACACCAGCCGGGACGTGGCCGGCCGCCTCGCCGCCAAGCTCGACGTGCCGGTGATCTCCAACGGCCTCGACGTCAGCGTCGACGGCGGCATCAGCGTCGAGAGCTCGATCTTCGGCGCCAGCCAGAACGTGAGCACGCGGTTCGAGGGGAGGGGGCCGGCGATCGCCCTGATCCGGCCCAAGTCGTTCGCGGCCGAGCCCTCGGGCGGTGGCGCCCCCCGGATCGTCCCCGTCGAGGTCCCCATCGCCGATCAGCACCGGTCGGCCCGGGTGGTCGAGCGGGTGGTCGACAAGGCCACCGGGCCCAAGCTCGAGGAGGCGCCGATCGTCATCAGCGGCGGCCGCGGCCTCGGCGACCCCAAGAACTTCGCGCTGCTGGAGGAGTTCGCCTCCCTGGTGGGCGGGGCGGTGGGTGCCAGCCGCGCCGTGGTCGACGCCGGCTGGGTGCCCTATGCGATGCAGGTCGGCCAGACCGGCAAGACGGTGAAGCCGACCGTCTACATCGCCTGCGGCATCAGCGGGGCGATGCAGCACACCGTGGGGATGAAGGGCGCCAAGAACATCGTCGCCATCAACAAGGACGCCGAGGCGCCGATCTTCAAGCTGGCGGACCTGGGCATCGTCGGCGACGTCCTCAAGGTGGTGGGTCAGGTCATCGAGGAGCTCAAAGCGCGCCAGGGCTGACCCCGGTCGGACGTGCAAACGACAGCCGGCCTGTCATCTCGTGTCTGACTTCGGCAGAGGGTCGCTTATACTCGCCGGTCGGATGGATGACAAGGTCATTGTCGACCTGCTGGGTCAGGTGGGGAAGCTCTTCACCTCGTCCCTCGAGCTGAAGGAGACCATCGACTTCATGCTCAAGGCGACCTCCCAGCTGGTCGCCTGCGACGCCGCCACCGTCTTCCTCGCCGATCCCGAGGGGCGCACCCTCGCCGCCATGGCCACCTTCCCCTACGTGGAGAGCGTGGGCAGGGTGGCCCGTTTCGACATCGGCGAGGGCATCGTGGGGTGGGCTGTCAAGCACCGGACCACCGTGGCCGTCGACGACGCCACCCGCGACCAGCGCTTCAAGTCCCTGGACCTCGCCTACGCTCCCCCCCGCTCCTCCCTGGTGATGCCCCTGGAGTCGCCCCGGCACCTGGTGGGCGCCCTCTGCCTGGCCCGGCGCACCGTCCAGCCCTTCACCAGCCTGGAGCAGGCGATGGTCGGGATCATCGCCAATCAGGCGGCGATCAGCATCGACAATGCCCGCCTCTACGCGCAGCAGAAGGAGCAGCTGGCCGAGATCGAGCTGCAGAAGCGCGAGGTCGAGGTGGCCAACACCCAGATCCGCGAGATCAGCCGCCACAAGAGCGAGTTCCTGGCCAACATGAGCCACGAGCTGCGCACCCCGCTGAACGCCATCCTGGGATTCAGCGAGATCCTCAAGGACAACCTGGTCGGCAATCTCACCCCCCAGCAGCGTCAGGAGTGCCTGGAGAACATCCACACCTCCGGGCGGCACCTGCTCGAGCTGGTGAACGACGTGCTCGACCTCAGCAAGGTCGAGGCGGGGCGCATGGAGCTCTCCTATGAGACCTTCGCCGTGTCCGCTGCGTTCCGGGAGGTCCGCAACGTCATCCGCTCGCTGACCGAGCGGCGCGAGCTCACCCTCGCCGACGACATCCAGCCTCCGGACCTGGAAGTTCGTGCCGACAAGAGCAAATTCAAGCAGGTGATGTACAACCTGCTCAGCAACGCCATCAAGTTCACCCCGGCGGGGGGGAGGGTCTGGGTGCACGCCCGCGCCGACGGGGCGGAGCTGGTGGTGGAGGTGGGCGACACCGGGGTGGGCATCGCGGCGGAGCACCAGGAACTGATCTTCACCGAGTTCTTCCAGGTCGATGGCGAGCCCACCCACCAGGTCCAGGGCACCGGCCTGGGGCTCTCCCTGACCCGCCGGCTGGTCCAGCTCCACGGCGGGTCGATCAGCGTGGAGAGCGGGCGCGGCCACGGCTCCGTGTTCAGCTTCCGCATCCCGCAGCTGGGAATCGACGGTGACAACGGTCATGCGCGCAACCGAATCCTGCTGATCGAGGACAATGCCAGCAATCGAGAATTGACCAGGATGGTCCTCA
Organism: Chloroflexota bacterium; assembly: GCA_034666485.1. Classification (GTDB taxonomy): domain Bacteria; phylum Chloroflexota; class Dormibacteria; order Aeolococcales; family Aeolococcaceae; genus CF-96. The sequence continues at coordinate 9,101 of JAXDLS010000478.1, read as the reverse complement.
ACGGCAATGGATTCCGCGTCGACACCGCCGCCGACGGCAACGAGGGGCTGGAGAAGGCCCGCACCGAGCTCTACGATCTGGTGCTCATGGACGTCAAGCTCCCAGGACTGGATGGCATCACCCTGACCCGCATGCTCAAGTCCGACCCCAAGACGGCCAGGATCCCCGTGGTCGCCCTCTCCGCCCGCGCCATGAAGGGCGACGAGCAGGAGGCCCTGGCCGCGGGCTGCGCCGCCTACATCACCAAGCCCATCGAAGTCGCACAATTCGTCCGTCGGATCACGAGCTTCCTGGAGGCCGGGCGCGTATGAGCAGCAATGCGGGGAAGACCATCCTCATCGTGGAGGACGATCAGCCCAGCCGTGAGGTGGTCAGGCTCGCTTGCTCCGCCCAGAACCACACCCTGATCGAGGCCGGCAACGGCACCGAGGGGCTGGAGATGGCGCGGGAGAGCAGCCCGGACCTGGTGATCCTCGACGTCAACCTGCCCGGGATGAGTGGCCTCGACGTCTGCCGCCGGCTCCGCGCCGACGGCTCGCGGGTGCCGATCATCATGCTCACGGCCAAGGCCGACACCATCGACGTGGTGGTGGGGCTGGAGCTGGGCGCCGACGACTACGTCACCAAGCCCTTCGAGGTGCGCGAGCTGATGGCCCGCATCGGCGCCCACCTGCGCCGGGCGGAGATCACCCCGCAGGAGCAGCCCCGCGACCGCTTCGAGTTCACCGGACTGATCATCGACCTCGGCCGCCGCCAGGTGTTCCGCGAGGGCGAGGAGGTGCTGCTCACCCTCACCGAGTTCAACCTCCTGGCCCTGCTCGCCTCCCGTCCCGGCCAGGTGATGAGCCGCGGCGAGCTGCTCCGCCGGGTCTGGGGCTACGAGGTCGAGATCGAGACCCGCACCGTCGACGCGCACGTCTACCGGCTACGGCGCAAGATCGAGCCCGAGCCCGACAAGCCCACCTACATCCACAGCGTCCCGGGCATCGGGTACCGCTTCGCGGGTTGATCCTCCGCGGGGCCGTTTGGAGTCGCTTCGCTGGACGCGGCCGGCCGGCCGCCGGCGATCAGGGGGGACGCCGGCAATCGCTTCGCGATCGACTCGGCTCGGATCTCGCCGCGGGGGTATACCGCTCGATACGCCCCCCTGATCCCCGTCGACCGTCCGTCCGCTGCGGCGAGCGGGCACGGCCGCTCACGGCATCCCGGGCTCGCTGAGGGAAAGGCATTCGGCACCGGCCGGGCAGCTGCGGCGGTGCGGCCTGCGGTCTCAGCCTCACCACCATTGCCTGGAGTCACCGCCCATGACCCACATCGATGAGCAGGGTCGTCCGGAACCTCCCCTCGCGGCCGACGAGACCGCCACCCTCCTGGGCTTCCTCGAGTACCAGCGTGCGACCCTGGCATGGAAGTGCGCGGGACTGGACGCGGCCGGCCTGAGGGCGACCGTCGCCGCCTCGTCGATGACCCTCGGCGGGATGCTCAAGCACCTGACGTTCGTCGAGGACCTGTGGTGCTCCCGGCGGCTCCACGGGCGAGACCCGGAGCCTCCGTGGGACACGGTGGACTGGGACGCCAACCCCGACTGGGACTGGCACTCGGCCGCCCAGGACACCCCCGAGCAGCTCCATATGCTCTGGCACGACGCCGTGGCCCGCTCCCGCTCGCTGGTCACGGAGGCGCTGAACGATGGCGGCCTGGAGCGGCTCGCCACGTGGATCGACGAGTACTTCGATCAGGCACCCAGCCTGCGCTGGATCCTGTTCCACATGGTCCGGGAATACGCGCGGCACATCGGCCACGCCGACCTCCTGCGGGAGTCGGTGGACGGGCTCACCGGGGAGTAGGGCATTCGTGCCGGTGTCGTGCAGCTGCGACGGCTCGACATTCGGTTTCCTCCTTCAAGCCGCGAGGCCCCGTGGCGCGAGCCGCCACCGTGGCCCACCCCCCGGCCCTCCGTACCTGCCCCATGGCCAGCCGGCGTCGCCCGTCACCCCGCGTCCAGCGAAGGGACGACCCTACGAGGTGGGCCCGTGGGGGAGATCCGACAGCGGCTGGACGAGGAGCCGCACGCGGGAGACGGCGAGCTCGCGGCCGTCGGGGTCGCGCATGGTCACGTCCCAGCTCTGGGTGCGGCGGCCGGCCTGGCGGGGGAGGGCCTCGGCGTGGATCTCGGTGCCCAGCCGCGTGGCCCGCAGGAAGCTGGTGTGGTTGTCGAGGCCGACGACCGAGGACCCGGGCACGCGGCTGGAGGCGTTGACCGACGCCCCGATGCTGGCGATGGCCTCGGCGACGGCCGCGTAGACGCCGCCGTGGACGATGCCGAAGGGCTGCAGGTGGCGTTCGTCGACGGTGAGGCGGGCGGTCACCCTGGTCGGGGAGATCTCGTCCACCACCAGCCCGAGCGCCCGGTTGAGTCCCGAGCCGGTGTAGACGGAGGGGTCTGTGCTCAGTAGATGAAGCCGATGAGGGGGATGCTGTTCACCGTCATGGTGCGCTCGTCGCGAACCCCGACACCCTTCACGTTCATCTCCGAGACGACGAAGCTGCCGTCCGGGTTGACCCGCTCGACGTAGGCCACGTGGCCGTACCAACTCCCCCACATCACCGCGATCGCACCCTGCACCGGCACCTTGCCCTCGGGCCGGCCATAGGCGCGCGCGTTGCTGTACCAGGTCCAGGCGTCGCCGTTCCACGGCACGTTGCGCCTGGTGGAGACGTAGTAGGTGCACTGTCCCCAGGGGAACATGGGGTTGACGCCGTGCGACGCCTGCGAGCTGGGCACCCCGGGCACCCCGTTGGGGAGCGGCACCACCGCGCTGGAGGGCACCGCGCCCGCCGGCGCCGCGCTCGCCGGCACCTGGATCCAGGTGTTGGTGGGCAGCGGGCTGTCGCTGTGGAGGCTGTTGTAGTCGAGGATCACCCGAGGGTCGAGCCGCAGCCGGCCGGCGAGGTGGCTGGGCAGCTCGCCGGGCTGCGCCTGCACCAGCGCCCCGGGACCGGGCGGGAGGAGCAGCGGGCTGTCGGGGTGGGGCTGGCTCTGGTCGACCAGGCCATTGGCCCACCGCATCGCGCCGGCGTCGGCGTGGAACGATGCCGCCAGGCTCTGCAGGTTGTCGCCGGCGGACACCCTGACGGTCTGCGCCGGCCGCTCGATGTCGATGACGGGGAGCGGGGGACGGACCACCGTGGCTCCGACCCGGGCAGCGCTGCCGTCGACCTCGGCCCTCACCGACAGCGAGGGCAGGTGGGCTGCAGCCCTCGGAACCAGGAGGGGAATCGCCAGCGCTGCCGCCGCTGCGCAGGCGTGGCGCAGGAGTCGATCACGCACCGGCAATACGGTTCCCTTCAACGCACAGGTTGACTGGCGCCTCCGTTGGCCTGAGAGGAGGGCCTTCGGAGAAGTTCGGCGGGAGGCTAGCAGAGCGTCGACTGGGGAGTCAAAGCGATGTGCGCATTTCCGACTCGCTTCTTTTCCGTCGGTTGACGGGTCTTGGATGACATCGGAGCACTCATTCATGCTGCTAGAGTCGGCGCCCCTGAGTTCGGCTCTCCGCAGCGCACGCCGCGGCGCGTCACGCCAGGATGACCGCCGAGCCGCTGCCGGCAGGGCCCGCCCGGGCCGAGGGGCGTGCCGGAGCGCCACCGGCGAGGAGCAGCCGGGCCGGCCCGCGCGCGTCGCGGTGCGGCGTCCCGACGCCCGAGACCGCCGCCGCCGGCACCTCTCCGCCAGCGCCTCCTCCGCCTGCTCGGCCGCCGTTCGAGCTCGCCGCGGCCCGGCTTCGCGCCCACCTCGCCCCGAACCGCGGACGAGGCAATTCATGATACCGTCGCTATCATTGCCTTGATACAATGCCAGCTAGGAAAGCTGCCCACCGGGTGGCCACAGCGGTTCTCAGGGAAACGAGATGAGGAAGTACAAGCCGGTTGAGCTCCCCCTTCGCAACGTCCCCGGGGAGTATGCCCAGATGCATGCCGTCTGTCCGAACTGTCAGAGTCGCGACCCCTTCGTGATCGGGCGCCTCGGGCTGCGGCTCGTCTTCCGCTGCGACCAGTGCCGGGTGCGCTTCCACCGCACGCAGACGCTGTCCCGGGCCATCTGACCCGGGCATCGTCCGCCGGCGGGGCCGCCGTCGGGCCGGCCGCATCTACACTGCGCGGTCGTGGTCATCGATCCCCCGGCGCCCGCCACTCTGCTGGTGGTGATGGCGCACCCCGACGACGCCGAGTTCTCCGCCGGGGGCACCCTGGCGCGGTGGACCGGCGCCGGAGCCCGGGTCAGCTACTGCGTCTGCACCGACGGCGACAAGGGCACCGCCGACCCCCGCCGTGACCCTCGCGCCGTGGCCGAGGAGCGCATCGCCGAGCAGCGCGCCGCCCCTCGGGTGCTGGGAGTCGAGGAGGTCGTCTTCCTCGGACATCCCGACGGCATCCTCCAGCCCACCCTCGAGCTGCGCCGCGACATCGTCCGGGTGATCCGGCGGGTGCGGCCGGAGGCGGTGCTCTGCCCCGACCCGACCCGCCGCTTCGGCCCCGGATACATCAACCATCCCGACCACCGCGCCGTCGGCGACGTCGCCCTCGACGCGGTCTACCCGTCGGCGCGCGACCCGCTGGTCTTCCCCGAGCTGGTGGAGGAGGGGCTGGCGCCGCACCGGGTGACCCAGGTCTTCGTCGCCAGCCCCTCCGAGCCCAACTGCCTCGTGGACATCTCCGGCACCCTCGAGCAGAAGCTCGACGCCCTGCGCCAGCACCGCAGCCAGATCACCGACGACCGCCTCCGCGAGCTCGTCCCCCGGCGCGCCGCCGAGGTGGGAGCGCCGTACGGCCTGGCCGCCGCCGAGGCCTTCCACCACATCCGGCTGGGGTGAGCGCGCCCGGCGCCGGGGCGGCGACCGCGGTCACCCTGCTGCTGCTCACCGGCGGCCGCAGCCGGCGGATGGGCAGGGACAAGGCGAGCATGGAGGTGGACGGCCGGCCGCTGGGGATGCGACCGGTGGAGGCGCTGGGCGGCCTGGTCGAGGAGGTGGTGGTGGCGGGCCACCCGGTCCCGGGACTGGGGGGACGGGTGGTGGCCGACACCGTCACCGGCGCCGGGCCGCTGGGTGGGGTGGTCGCCGGTCTGGGCGCGGTGCGCACCCCGCTGGCGCTGGCGGTGGCCTGCGACATGCCGACCCTGGTCCCCGCCGTGGCCGCGCTGCTGCTGGCCCGGCTGGGCGAGCGCCCGGAGCTGCTGGCCGCCTGCTGTGCGGGGCCGCACGGCCTCGAGCCGCTGCCGCTCGCGCTCCGGGTGGCCGCGGTGACGCCGCTTCGCGCGGCGCTGGCGCGAGGCGAGCGGGCGCTGCGGACGGCGCTGGTGGGGCCCGGGCTGGGGATCGTCGCGGAGACGGCATGGCGAGGAGTGGACCCCGAGGGGCGCTGCTTCGCGAACTGGAACCGCCCCGAGGAGGTCGGGGGCGCGATCCGTTGACACGGATGCCGCACTGCGTTACATTCACGGGTGACGACGTTGACATCCATGTCAACATCCGAGGTGGCAGACGACGTGGGGGAGACGACCGGGCGTGGCATCCTCCGTGGCCGCCGGCGCCAGAGTTCCCGGCAGCGAGGTGAGCGATGCCCGATCCCAGCCATGCCGGCCGCGTGTACCGGGCACCCGGCCTGCTGGTCGAGGCGGAGCGCGCCCGCGCCTTCGCGGAGTCCATCGCCGGGGAGGACGCGGTGGCCGAGCCCGACGCGGTCCCGCCCACCTTCGCCGCGGTGTACTGCCTGTTCCCCACCCTCGGTCAGCTCTTCGGCGACCCCGAGGTGGGGCTCGACCTCGCCGGGCTCATCCACGGCGAGCAGCGGTTCAGCTTCCACGAGCCGGTGCGGCCGGGCGACGTGATCGACAGCCAGGCGCGGATCGCCTCGGTGCAGGAGAAGCGGGGCATGACCTTCATCGAGGTCGAGCTCGAGGCCGCCCGCGCCGACGGCCGCACCGTCTGCAGCGGCCGCGCCCTGCTCATCATGCGGAGGGCGGGATCATGAGCGGCGCCCTCCTCACCGCGCGCGTCGGCGACGTGATGACGCCGCTCAGCCGCCGGGTGACCCAGGACCAGATCAACGCCTACGCGGAGGCGTCGGGCGACCACAACCCCATCCATGTGAACGAGGAGTTCGCGCGGATGGTGGGACTGCCGGGGACCATCGCCCACGGCATGCTCGACCTCGGCATCCTCACCGACGCCGTCGCCCGCTGGGCGGGCGGCAGCCATCGCGTCGCCGCGATCGGCTGCCGCTTCAGCAGGCCGCTCCTGCCCGGCGACACCATCACCTGCACCGGCACCGTGGTCGAGGTGGACGAGGAGGCCGGCATCGCCGTGCTCTCCCTCGAGGCCGTCTCCGACCGCGGCGACCGCGTGCTCACCAACGGGCGGGCCGAGATCCGGCTCGGCCCACCGAGGTCCTAGACACCATGGCACTCGACTTCAGCCTCACCTCCGAGCAGGAGGAGATCCGCGCCCTGGTGCGCGAGTTCGCCGTGAAGGAGATGCGGCCGCGTGCCGACCATCACGACGAGCACGAGGAGACCCCCTGGGAGGTCATGCGCAAGGCGCACGAGATCGGCATCGGCCCGGCGGCGATGTTCCCCGCCGAGTACGGCGGCGGCGGCCTCGACCGGGTCACCGAGCTGATCCTCTCCGAGGAGCTCTCCTTCGGCGACGCCGGCATGGCGGTGTCGATCCTCGCCAGCGGTCTCGCCGGCGCCGGCATCATCGCCATGGGGACCGAGGAGCAGAAGGAGCGCTACATCTCGCAGCTCTGCGACCCGAAGACCCTGCGCATCGCCGCCATGGGCCTCACCGAGCCCGACTCCGGCTCGGACTCGCTGTCCCTCCGCACCACCGCCACCCGGGTCGACGGCGGCTACCTGCTCAACGGCACCAAGCAGTTCTGCACCAACGGCGGCATCTCCGATCTCCAGGTGGTCTTCGCCACCACCGACCGCAGCGCCGGCCCCGGGGGCATCACCGGCTTCGTCATCGAGAAGGGCAATGCGGGGATGCGCCAGGGTCGCAAGGAGCGCAAGCTCGGGGTGCGGGCCTCGCACACCGCCCAGGTCATCCTCGAGGACTGCTTCGTCGCCGACGAGGCCCGGCTGGGCTTCGACAGGGACGGCAGGGCCACCGGTCCCGGCGCGATCGGCGCCATGCTGATGCTCGAGGCCACCCGTCCGGCGATCGCCGCCGGGGCGATCGGCATCGCCCGCGCCGCCTTCGAGTTCGCCCGCGACTACTCGCTCGAGCGCGAGCAGTTCGGCAAGCCGATCGCCAAGCACGAGGCGATCGCCTTCAAGCTCGCCGACATGGCCACCGAGATCGACGCCGCCCGGCTGCTCGCCTGGCGCGCCGGCTGGATGGCGGAGCAGGGGATCCCCATGGCTCGTGGCGAGGGCTCGATGGCCAAGCTCTTCGCCGGAGACGTGGCGATGCGGGTCACCGTGGACGCGGTGCAGGTGCTCGGCGGCTACGGGTACATCAAGGAGTACCCGGTCGAGCGCTTCATGCGCGATGCCAAGATCTACCAGATCTGGGAGGGCACCGCGGAGATCCAGCGGCTGGTGATCAGCCGCTACGTGCTCGGCGAGCGCCGCGCCGCCGGGCGGACGAGGCTGGCGCAGGCGAGCTGACCCCCTCGCGATAATGCGGGGCGGTTCATCAGCGAGGCGGAGGGCCCCATGTTCGAGCTCACGGGCAAGGTCGCGGTGGTCACCGGCGGCTCGCGCGGGCTGGGCCGTGCCGACTGCCTCGCGCTGGCCAGGGCCGGTGCGGACGTCGTCGTCACCGACATCCTCATCGAGAGCGACCCCGACATCCAGAAGTCGGCGGAGCGGGCGCAGTCGGCGCTCGCCCAGCTCTTCACCTCGCAGAACGTGGTCTACGCCGAGCGTACCAGCGAGGAGATCCGCGCCATGGGGCGGCGCTCGGCGGCGATCAAGATGGACGTCACCGACCGCGAGCAGGTGCGCGCGGTGTTCGAGCAGGTGGTCGCCGAGTTCGGCTCGCTCGACATCCTGGTCAACAACGCCGCCACCCTCGACCACGTCGCCCAGATCGAGGCCCAGTCCGACGAGCTCTGGGACCGCGACGTCAGCGTCAACCTCACCGGCGCCTACAACTGCACCAAGGCGGCCTTCACCCACATGCGCCAGGCGGGCGGCGGGCGGATCGTCTACATGTCCTCGGTGGCGGGCAGCCTGGGCGGCTTCGGCCAGGCGTCGTACGCCGCCACCAAGTCGGCGATGGTCGGCCTGGCCCGCACCACCGCCCTCGAGGGTGCCCGCTACGGCATCACCGCCAACGTGGTGGCGCCGGGCATCATCGCCACCGAGGCCTTCCGGATGGGCAATCCCAAGATGAACGACCGCATGGTGCTGCGCACCGCGATGCGGGCGCCCGGCGAGCCCGAGGACGTCGCCCACAGCATCGTGTTCCTCTGCTCGCCGGAGGCCCGCTACATCACCGGCCAGGTGCTCCACGTGGCCGGCGGCATCGACCTCTTCACCTTCTGAGGGATGAGCATGGCCGACCCGCCGCCCATGGTGACGCTGGAGCGCGACGGCGCCGTCGCCGTGGTCCGCATGAACCGGCCGAAGGCGAACGCGATCTCCCCCGACCTGGTCAACGCCGTCGGCGGCGCGGTCGAGGCGCTGGGAGAGGACGCGTCGGTGCGCTGCATCGTGATCGCCAGCGCCATCGAGCGCTTCTTCATGGCGGGTGCGGACATCGGCATGATGGCCGGGGGCGGCATGGGGATCGACGGCGACGGCCCCTCCTTCCTGGAGCGGTTCAGCGTCCCCGAGCGGGTCGCCAAGCCGGTGATCGCGGCCATCGCCGGCCACGCCCTCGGTGGCGGCTGCGAGCTGGCGCTCTGCTGCGACTACCGCCTCATGGTGGACGACGGGCGCAGCACCATCGGGCTCACCGAGACCTCGCTGGGGATCATCCCCGGGGCGGGCGGGACCCAGCGGCTGCCCCGCCTGGTGGGCCGCGCCCGGGGCCTGCACATGATCATGGAGGCCAGCCGGCTGCGCGCCCCGGAGGCGCTGGCGATCGGGC
>JAXDLS010000477.1:0-5042 GCA_034666485.1 Chloroflexota bacterium | reverse complement strand
CGGCTGTTCCGGCCGTTCCCGGCCCGGGCCCTGCTCGAGGCGCTGCCTGCGAGCGTGCGCCGGATCGCCGTGCTCGACCGGACGAAGGAACCCGGCTCGAACGGCGAGCCGCTCTTCCTGGACGTGGTCGCGGCGCTGGTGGAGTCGCACGAGGACGGCGACCGGGCGGTCCTGCCGGTGGTGACCGGTGGCCGGTACGGCCTGTCGTCGAAGGAGCTCACCCCGGGCATGGTCGCCGGGGTGTTCGCGGAGCTGGAGCGCGAGCGGCCGCGGCGCGGGTTCACCATCGGCATCACCGACGACGTCTCCGGGACGAGCCTGCCCTACGACGCCTCGCTGGACATCGAGCCGCCCGGCACCGTCCGCGCGGTCTTCTACGGCCTGGGCTCGGACGGCACCGTCGGCGCGAACAAGAACACCATCAAGATCCTCGGGTCGGAGGAGCACCTGCACGCCCAGGGCTACTTCGTCTACGACTCGAAGAAGTCGGGCTCCCAGACCGTGTCGCACCTGCGTTTCGGGTCTCAGCCGATCCGGGCGCCCTACCTGGTCCAGCAGGCGAGCTTCGTCGGCTGCCATCACTTTGGGTCGCTGGACCGGGTCGACATGCTGGGCCGGGCGGGGCCCGGCGCGACCCTGCTCCTCGACTGCCCGCATCCGCCGGACCGGGTCTGGGACGCGCTGCCTCGCCCGGTCCAGGAGCAGATCCTCGCCAAGCGCATCGAGGTGTACGCGGTCGACGCCGGCCGGATCGCCCGCGAGGTCGGTCTCGGCGGGCGGACCAACACCATCCTGCAGACCTGCTTCTTCGCGATCTCCGGCGTGCTGCCGCGCGAGGAGGCGATCGCCCGGATCAAGGCCGCGATCGCCAAGACCTACGGCCGGCGCGGCGCCGAGGTCGTCGAACGCAACCATGCGGCGGTGGACCGCGCCCTGGAGGGGTTGCACCGGATCGAGGTGCCGGATCGGGTGACCTCCACCCGCGAGCTGCCGCCGGTCGTGCCCGCGGACACGCCGGAGTTCGTCCGCAGCGTCACCGCGGTGATGATCGCCGGTCGCGGCGACGACCTGCCGGTCAGTGCGCTGCCGGTCGACGGCACCTACCCGAGCGGCACCGCGGCGTACGAGAAGCGCAACGTCTCCGAGCTCGTCGCGGTCTGGGACCCCGACCTGTGCATCCAGTGCGGGAACTGCAGCTTCGTCTGCCCGCACAGCGTGATCCGGTCCAGGTACTACGACCGGTCCCGCCTGGACGGCGCGCCGGCCCAGTTCCACTCGGCTCCCCTGGACGCCCGCGGCCTCCCGGACACCCGCTACACGCTCCAGGTCTACGTCGAGGACTGCACCGGATGTGCGCTGTGCGTCGAGGCCTGCCCGGCGCTGGCGCCGGGCGACCCCGCGCGCAAGGCCATCAACCTCGCGCCCCGCGAGCCGCTGGTCGCTGCCGAGCGGGAGAACATCGCCTTCTTCGAGACCCTGCCCCGGGCAGACCGGTCCCGGGTGGACTTCGGCACGGTCCGCGGCACCCAGTTCCTGGAGCCGCTGTTCGAGTTCTCCGGCGCCTGCGCGGGCTGTGGCGAGACGCCGTACATCAAGGTCCTCTCGCAGCTGTTCGGTGACCGGCTCACGGTCGCCAACGCCACCGGCTGTTCGTCGATCTACGGTGGCAACCTGCCCACCACGCCGTGGACGACCGACGCCGACGGGCGCGGCCCGGCCTGGTCGAACTCCCTCTTCGAGGACAACGCCGAGTTCGGGCTCGGCTTCCGGCTCACCGCCGACCAGCACACCGAGCTGGCGCGGAGGCGCCTTGCCGAGGTGCGGAAGCTGGTGGGCGCCGAGCTGGTGGACGCCATCCTCACCGCGCCGCAGCTCCGCGAGTCGGAGCTGCGTGAGCAGCGCGAGAGGGTGGCCGAGCTGAAGCGGCGGCTCGCGGGGCTCGACGGACCCGCGGCGATCGACCTGCGCAGCGTCGTCGATCACCTGGTCCGGCGCAGCGTGTGGATCGTCGGCGGCGACGGGTGGGCCTACGACATCGGGTCCGGCGGGCTCGACCACGTCCTGGCCAGCGGGCGCAACGTGAACGTGCTGGTGCTCGACACCGAGGTCTACTCGAACACCGGCGGGCAGATGTCCAAGGCGACGCCGCTCGGCGCCGTCGCGAAGTACGCCTCCGCCGGCAAGACCGTGCCGAAGAAGGACCTCGCCCTGCAGGCGATCGCCTACGGCAACGTGTACGTCGCCCGGGTGGCGATGGGCGCCGATCCACAGCAGACGCTGCGGGCCTTCCGCGAGGCGGAGGCCTACGACGGGCCGTCCCTGGTGATCGCCTACAGCCACTGCATCGCGCACGGCATCGAGATGCGGGACGGGCTCGACCAGCAGTACCGCGCGGTGGCCAGTGGACACTGGCCGCTGCTCCGCTACGATCCGGTCGCGCGCGAGGCGGGCGGCAACCCGTTCCTGCTCGACTCGCCGCGGCCGCGCATCCCCCTCGCCGACTACATCTACCGGGAGCTGCGGTACCGCGTGCTCGCGAACAGCGACCCGGCGGAGGCCGAACGGCTGCTCGGCCTGGCCCAGCACGCCGTCGAGCAGCGCTGGAACGTGTACGAGGAGATGGCGACCCGTGGCGCGGAGCGGTTCCCGCTGGACGCGCGGAAGGATCACTGATGGACCTGTCGACCGACTACATGGGCCTGAGGCTGCGCAACCCGCTGGTCGCGTCGGCGTCGCCGCTCTCGCAGACCGTCGACGGCGTCCGGCGACTGGTGGATGCCGGCGTCGGTGCGGTGGTGCTCTTCTCCCTCTTCGAGGAGCAGCTGCGCCGCGAGGCGGCGCAGAACGCACGGCTGATGGACGCGGGCACCGAGAGCTTCGCCGAGTCGCTCTCCTACTTCCCCGCGGCCGCCGACCGGGAGGTCGGGCCAGCCCGGTACCTGCGCCTGCTGGAGCGCGCCGCGGCCACCGTGGAGGTGCCGGTGATCGGGAGCCTCAACGGGGTCACGCCCGGCGGCTGGGTCGAGTACGCGCGAGCGATGGAGGACTCCGGGGCTGCGGCGATCGAGCTGAACATCTACTTCGTTCCCGGTGATCCTCACATCTCCGGCCGCGATGTCGAGAAGCGGCACATCGACATCCTGACCCGGGTGAAGGCGGCGGCGACCGTTCCGGTGGCGGTCAAGCTGAGCCCGCACTTCAGCTCGACCGGTGAGATGGCGCTGGGGTTGGACCAGGCAGGCGCCGACGGGCTCGTGCTCTTCAACCGGTTCCTGCAGCCGGACATCGACCCGGAGACCCTCGCCGTCGTGTCGACCATCGACCTCTCCACGCCGGCGGAGGCCCGGCTGCCACGCACGTGGATCTCGATCCTGCACGGACGGGTGCGTGCCGCACTGGCGGCGACGACGGGGGTCGAGGGGCCGGCCGAGGTGATCAAGTACCTCCTCGCCGGCGCGACCGTGGTCATGACCACCTCGGCGCTGCTGCGGCACGGCCCCGAGCATGCGGCCGTGCTCCTCGACGGCCTCTCCGCCTGGATGGAGCGCAAGGGATTCGCGACCGTCGACGAGCTGCGCGGACGGCTCTCGCTACCGCTGGGCACGGACGAGGCGGCACACGAGCGCGCCGGCTACGTGAGCGTCCTGCGTGCAGCCAACACCACCGCCCACGGCCCATGGTGACCGCGGGCGGTCGACGGATCGATTGCTAGGCCCTTGCGCCGGCGGGAACGGCCAGATCCCGGTCGCTCCTGGTGCCGCCACTCGTCAGCACGACCTTCAGCGCACCGGTCTCCGCCGCTCTCGCAAACGTGTCGTACGCCGCCGTCATGTCCTCGAGCGCGAACCTCTGCGTGACCAGGGAGCCGGTACGGAGCTGCCCACCCGCCAGCAGGCGGATCAGGGTGGGAGTGGTGAAGGTGTCGACCAACCCCGTGGTGATGGTGACATCGCGGATCCAGAGCGTCTCGAGATGGAGCGTGGCAGGTGCGCCGTGCACGCCGATATTGGCGACCCGTCCCCCCGGGCGGATCAGCTCGGCCGCGAGCTCGAACGTCGCGGGAATCCCGACCGCCTCCATCGCGACGTCGGCGCCCAGGCCATCGGTCAGACCCCGCACCACAGCCAGCGGATCGTCGCGCCCGTTGTTCACGACGACGTCGGCACCGAACCTCCTGGCGGCCTCCAGTCGCGTGTCGGCGAGATCGATGGCCACGATGTGCGCAGGGCTGAAGAGCTTCGCGGTCATCACGGCGGCCAGGCCGATGGGGCCGGCGCCGACGATCGCGACGACGTCACCGGGTGCGACCTGGCCCTTGAGCACCCCGACCTCATAGCTCGTCGGGAGGATGTCCGCCAGCATCAGGAGATCTTCATCGCTCACGCCGGCGGGGGCCGGGTAGGTCGACGTGTCGGCGAAGGGCACGCGGACGAACTCGGCCTGGGTTCCGTCGATCAGGTGGCCGAGGATCCATCCACCGCCCCCGAGGCACTGGCCGTAGCGACCCTCCCGGCAGAATCGGCATGCGCTGCAGGCCGTGATGCACGACACCAGGACGCGGTCTCCCGGGCGGACGTTCTTCACCGCCGATCCGACCGATGTGACCGTGCCGACGGCTTCGTGGCCGAGAATGCGGCCGTCGGTGACCGCAGGGACGTCACCCTTCAGGATGTGGAGATCCGTGCCACAGATGGTGACCGCGTCGACTCGAACGATCGCGTCCGTGTCCGCGGAGATCTCGGGTGTCGGCACGTCCTCCCATGCCTTCTGCCCAGGTCCGTGATAGACGAGCGCCTTCATGATGGGTCCTCCTGTCGGTGTGGCGGGATCATGCCCCTGCGGGGGGCGGTCTCCGGCGAGGGCCACCGGTTCCAGCGGCCCAGCAGGATGACCACCGCGGGCACGGACACGGTGGGACGAGGAGGTGTCCATGATCACGCCGACGGCGCGGCGCACCCCCTCTGGGAGCGGGTGATGCTGCGCTGCGCCTCCTCGCGGCAGGAGATGATGATGCGCTGATCTTTCAAAAACGACAAATTGTG
>JAXDLS010000476.1:0-11824 GCA_034666485.1 Chloroflexota bacterium | reverse complement strand
GGAGGCGGCCCTTCACGAGGTGGCCGGGGCTCCGCTGGACCTGGCGATCTTCCAGACGGGGGTGGGCACCGACCGGCTGCTCGCCGCCGCCCTCGCCGCCGGCCTCGCCGGGGCCGTCCTCGAGCGTCTCGCCGCCGCCGTGGTGCTGGCACGCGGCCCCAAGCCGCTGACGGTGCTGCTGCGGCACCACATCCGCGTCGACCTCCGCACTCCCGAGCCGCACACCACCGCCGAGGTGGTCGACCTGGTCGAGGCCGACCTCGGCGGCCGGCGGGTGATGCTCCAGCACTACGGCTCGCCCAACGTCGACCTGGCGGCGCTGCTCCGCGGGCGTGGCGCCGAGCTGGTGGAGATCAGCACGTACCACTGGCGCCTGCCCCTCGACACCGAGCCCATCCGCAGCTTCCTGGTGCGACTCGAGGCCTGCGAGCTCGACCTCACCGTGTTCACCAGCGCCTCGCAGGTCGACAACCTCTTCCACGTCGCCGAGGTCGAGGGCGTCGACGACCGGCTCGCCGGCTGGCTGGCCACGAACACCGAGGTGGCCGCGGTGGGGCCGGTGTGCGCCGCCGCGCTGCGCGCCCGCGGCGTGCCGGTGCGCATCGAGCCGGTGCGCCCGAAGATGGTGCCGCTGGTGCGCGCTCTCTGCGAGCATGTCGCCGCCGCCCGCGCCGGCGGGCCCCGGTAGGCGACCACATGGACGCGCCGGGCGCGGAGACCTCAGGTCAGACCCGGCAGCCGAGGATGTAGAGGAGCAGCCCCAGGGCGGCGCCGATGCCGGCGGAGGTCCACATCGGCATCTTGGTCATCACGACCCCGGCCAGCCCCCCGGCGAGGCCGGCCGCCACCGTCTCGGTGGTGAGGTTGATCTGCGCGGTCTGGAGGGCCGCGAGGGTCAGGGACATGTGGGCGCGAACTCCCAGGCGTGGACGTGAGGTGGAGCGCAGTCCTGCGCATGATTGCACGAGCACCCGGGGGTTTCAACCGGGGAGGGCTCCGCCTCCCCCGGGGCGCGGGCCGGCCAGACCGTCACGCCGTCAGCGGGTGCCGCCACGGAAGCAGTCCGAGCAGTACACGGGACGGTCGCCGCGCGGCAGGAACGGCACCTTGGCGATGCCTCCGCAGCCGGCGCACACCACCTCGTGCATCTCACGCGCGGGGCGGAACGCGCCGCCGCCACCACCGCCGCCGCCACCGCCTCGGTTCATGCCGCCGCCCGCCGAGCCCGAGGCGGCCTTCCGCGCGGCCCGGCAGTCGGGGCAGCGGGAGGGGGGGTTGGTGAGACCGCGAGACGCGTAGAACTCCTGCTCGCCCGAAGTCCACACGAAGTCGATGCCGCACTCGCGGCACTTGAGCGTCTGATCGACCGACACGCGCCAAGACCTCCATCCGGCGCGTCACAGGCCGCCGGGACCGAACTGATGCCGGGACGGTATCACCCCTCAGGGGGCGGTGGCGACGTCCGCGCAATCGGTCTGTGGTCCCGGCGTCCGGTGCGGGCTATCCTGGGTTCCCGGTGCCGGTCGGAGAGCGCTCGGGGGAGACGATGACGCGGACATCACGGGCGCTGCTGGCGGTGCTGGCGGCCCTGCTCAGCCTGCCGGGCTGCGGTTCGGCGCCCTCGGCGACCCCCTCGCCGAAGCCTCCGCCGGCGTCCTCCGCCGACCGGCTCTACGGCGACTACCTGGCGGCGCTGCGGGCGGCGCGGAGCGAGCACTACACCGGCACGGTCGCGTTCAGCGACGGCACCTCGGTCAGCCTCGAGGTCACCGCCACCCAGACCACGGCGCACCTGCTCGCCCGCTCCCAGGGCGTCAGCGTCGAGGAGATCGTCTCCGGTGGCCGCGTCTTCCAGCGCGGCGGCTCCCACGGACCGGACTGGGTGGTGCTTCCTCCCGAGGAGGCGCGCGGCGCCGCCGCCCTGACCATGGAGCGCGAGGCGGAGTGCGCCGCCCGCGAGCACGGGCGGCTGCGCCTGGGGCCGCGGACTCGGATCGGCGGCCGGCCGGTGGCCATCCTCGTCGACGACGGTCGCGGTGCCGGTGCGGCGCCGCAGAGCAGCTACCTGACCCTCGACGCGCCCGTCCGCATGGTGCGGGTGGTGCAGACCGGTCCGCAGAGCGACGGCGGCAGCGCCGACTGCGGCCACCAGCCCGGCCCGGTCGTGATCTCGGCGCAGGTCGACTACGACCGCTTCGACACCCCGGTGAGGATCACCCCGCCCCCCAACCCCACCGACCCCAACGCCCAGACCGCCTGATCGTCAGACGTGCCAGCGCCGCCGGCCCTCCCCGCGGAGCAGCCGCCCGAAGCGCAGCCCGGGGAAGTGGGCCGCGGCCACCGGGACGTCGCCGCCCTCGATCTCGCGGATGAGCGCGGCGCGGGTGCGCTGCGCCAGCGCGGGGTCGACGTCGCCCATCCCCGCCCACTCCTCGTCGACCAGCTCGACCGGGCAGTGCACGACGTCGCCGAGCAGCAGCGCGCGCTCGGAGCCGGACGAGACCACCACGATGGTGCTGCCCGGGGTGTGACCGGGCGCGTGGAGCACGTCGACGCCGGGGAGAACGGTGGAGCCCGGCTCCCAGAAGGCGACCCGGTCCGCCAGCGGGGTGAGCTTCCGCGCCGCGCCGCCGTCGGGGCCGGTGACGAAGTGCTCCCAGTCGCGCCGGTCGCAGCGGGGCACCGCGTTGACGAAGACCACCTCGCCCTTCTGCGTGGCCCAGCCGACGTGGTCGAAGTGGAGGTGGGTGAAGACCAGGTCGGTCACGTCCGCCGGCGCCACCCCCAGCGCCGCCAGGCTGTCGAGCAGGCGGCCGCCCTGGAGGCCGGCGCGGCTCAGCGGGCCCAGCCCGCAGTCGACCAGCACGGTGTGGCCACCGCCGCGGACGAGGAAGCCGCCGAGCTCGAGCTCGAGCATGCCGTCGCCGGCCAGGAGCTCGCGGTGCGGCGCCCAGGCCTCGTCGGCGGTGCCGGCGTAGGCCGCCGACGGCGCCATCCGCGCCGTCCCGTCGGCGACCGGGTCGATGCGCAGGTCGCCGACGAGCATGGCGGAAGGATATCTACCGCTTCGCCCAGTGGGCGAGGGTGGACCGCTCCTCCTCCTTCTGCGCCTGGGCGAGCCAGGCACGCCACTCCGGCTCGAAGCCCGCGGGTGGCACGAAGAGCGCAGCCCACTTCCACTCGGCGGGAAGGCCGCCGGCGTGTGCCGCGAGACCGCTGGTCGAGGGGGTGGGGTTGAAGCCCGATGCCATGATTCGTGTCCCTGTATCTGAAGCCGCCCGGATGGCGGACGGCACGAGTGTTCCCCCACCCGGCACCATCAAACCCGTGACGCACACCCCCGCGACCGGCACCCCCGTGGCCCCCGGCGACCTCTCCGGCAGCCTCGCCGGCTTCGGGCTCATGCTGCCCAGCTTCGACCCCTACCGGCAGGGCGGCTGGCGGCTGCTGGAGGCGGCCGGGCGCGCCGAGGAGCTGGGCTTCGACTCCGGCTGGGCCGGCGACCACCTCCAGTATCACGCCCCCGTCCTCGAGCCCTACGGCGCGCTCGCCGCGGTGGCCGCCCGCACCCGCTCGCTGCGCCTCGGCTTCGGGGTGATGCTGCTGGCGCTGCGCTCGCCGGTGTGGGTGGCCAAGCAGCTCGCCACCCTCGACGCCCTCGCCCCCGGACGCGTCGTCCTCGGGGTGGGCGCCGGCGGCGAGAACCCCGCCGAGTTCGAGGCGGCCGGGGTGCCGGTGCGCGAGCGCGGCCGGCGCGTCGACGAGGCGCTGGAGATCGTCGGCAGGCTGCTCGAGGGCGGCCCCGTCGACCACCCCGGCCCGCTGCTCCCGCTGCGCAGCCCGGGGCTCGAGCCGGTGCCCGGCCGGCGGCTGCCGCTGGTGGTGGGCGGACGCTCGGCGGCGGCCCAGGCGCGGGCGGCGCGGGTGGCCGACGCCTGGCTCGCGGTCTGGCTCAGCCCCGAGCGGGTGGGGGAGGGCCGGGAGCGGATCGCCGCCCTCGCCGCCGCCGCCGGCCGGCCCGCCCCGCAGACGCTTCTGATGGTCTTCGTCAACGTCACCGGCGACCGGGCCCGGGCCCGGGCCGAGGTCGACGCCCTGACCCGTGGCCAGTACGGTCTTCCGCTGGAGCGGCTGGAACGCTGGTGCCTGATCGGCGACGCCGCCACCGTCGCCGAGGGCCTCGCCGCCCACCGCGCCGCCGGGGTCGACGGCTTCGTCCTCCATCCGGCCAGCCCCGACCCCGTCGCCCAGCTCGAGCCGCTGGCGGCGGTGCGGAGCCTGCTGCCGTGACCGCCGAGGGACTCGCCGTCGAGGACCGGGGCCGCCTGAGGCTGGTCTGGCTCGACCGTCCGCGGCGGCGCAACGCGCTGAGCGTGGCGATGATCACGGGGCTGCGCGAGACCCTCGAGGCGGCGATGGCCGGCCCCGACATCGACGGCGTCGTCGTCCTCGGCCGCGGGCCCCACTTCTCCGCGGGCGTCGATCTCACCGCCATGGCCCGGGCGGACGAAGCGGAGATCCTGCGGCTGATCACCGCGCTCCGGGACCTGTGTGCCACCGCCCGGCGCGGCCCCCTCCCGGTGGTGGCGGCGGTGCAGGGCGGCTGCGTCGGCGGCGCCTTCGAGCTGGCCATGGCCGCCGACCTGCGCGTCGCCAGCGCGGACGCCTGGTTCGCGCTCCCGGAGGTGCGGGTGGGGATGCCCTCGGTGATCGACGCCGCCCTGCTGGTGCACCACGTCGGCCTCGGCCGCGCCCGCGAGCTGCTGCTCACCGGCGACCGCCTCGACGCCCGCCGCGCCCTCGACTGGGGGCTGGTCACGGTGCTCGTCGACGACCCCGAGGAGCTGGTCGAGGCGGCCGCCGGACTGGTGGCCCGGGTGGCGGTCAACGACCGGGCGGCGGTGGCCGCGCAGAAGGCGCTGATCGAGGAGTGGCTCAACCTCGGCCTCGACGAGGCGATCGAGCGCAGCACCGGCGCGCTCGGTCGTGCCTTCGCCACCGGGGTGCCGCAGCGGCTCTGCGCACACCGCCTGCGGCCTACATGACCCGCAGCGCGGCGACGGTGTCGCGCTCGCGCCGGGCCAGGGCGTGGAGCACCGCGGTGTCGCCGTGGCGCAGCCGGGCCACCTCCACGAGGGTGCCGATCGCCGCCGTCCGGGCCGCGGCGGGGAGCTCCGGGGTCGGCACCCCGACGCTCACGCAGAGGTCGTCGATGTGCAGGGCCAGCTCGACGAGCCGGGTCAGCAGGTACTCGTCGAGGCGGATGACGGACCCCTGGTAGACGCTCACCAATCGCCCGGCGGGCTCGCGTGCGAGGCGATCGCGCAGCCGCGTGCACGCACGGGCCGCCGCCGCCGCCACCCGCTCCGGGCCCTCCGCCGCCTGCTCCTCGCCGCGCTCGCGGATGGCGGTGTGGATCGGGGAGGCGAGATCGTCGGCGTCGGGCAGCGCCCGGGCGTAGTAGGCGGCGGCGGTGACCGGCTCGCCGCCGGGCTCGGGGCGGTCGAGGTAGACGTCGACGGTCCCGGCGCCGCGGAGCAGGTGGCCGGCGAGGCCCCGCACCGAGAGCAGGCGCAGGGCGCTGGGCTCGTCCCAGCGGCGGGCCACCTCGGGCAGGGCGAGCACCGCGCAGGCGACCTCGGCGGTGTCGAGGAAGGCGGCGCGCACCTCCGCCGGCGTGAGCGCGGGCATCCGGGGTCCTCCTGCGGTCCGCCCCGGCGTCGGGGCGGACGGATATCGTAGGGACCCCATGAGCGTCACCGACCGCCTGCTCGACAACAACCGCACCTACGCGGAGGGGTTCGCGAGCCGCCCCCCGGCCACCGGCCCGCGGAAGGTCGCGGTGGTCGCCTGCATGGACGCGCGGATGGACGTCTACGCCATCCTCGGGCTCCAGGAGGGGGAGGCCCACGTCATCCGCAACGCCGGCGGGGCGGTCACCGACGACGTCATCCGCTCGCTGCTGGTCTCCCAGCGGCTGCTCGGCACCGAGGAGATCATCCTCATCCATCACACCGAATGCGGCATGCTCACCTTCACCGACGACGCCGTGAAAGCGCAGGTCCAGGCGGACACCGGGGTGAGGCCGGCCTTCGCCCTGGAGGCGTTCGCCGACCTCGAGGAGGAGGTCCGCCAGTCGCTCGTCCGGATCGCGGCCAGTCCCTTCGTCCCCCGCAAGGAGAGCGTCCGCGGCTTCGTCTACGAGGTGGAGACCGGGCTGCTGCGCGAGGTTTCGGCCGGTGGCGACGAGGTCACACTGATCCAGCGGGGGGAGGGCACGGCGGACGGTTTGACCGCCCGACCGCCCTCTGGTACACTCCGTCGCGCACCTAGCCGCCGCTAGGTTTTATTTTTGTCGAGGCACAACGATGGCTGCGGGTAAGGGTGGCGTGATGATCGTGACCTTGCAGTGTCCCACCTGCAAGGAACGCAACTACACGACCCAGAAGAACAAGAGAAACGATCCGGATCGCATGGAGCTGCGCAAGTTCTGCAGCCGGTGCCGCACCCACACGGCGCACCGGGAGACGAAGTAGCCAAAGGGCCGCCCTCGGGTCCGGCTCTTCCGTGTCCCAACACAGGGGTGTAGCTCAGTTGGTAGAGCAGCGGTCTCCAAAACCGCAGGTCGCACGTTCGAGTCGTGTCGCCCCTGCCATCACAACTCTCACAGGTCCGCACCGGCTGAGCAGTCGGTAGCGCCATCCAGCGTCGGAGGACAGACGTGGCCAAGGCCAAGGCGGCCACCCCCAAGCCACCGGGTGGCCCGCGCGGCGGGGGAGCCGCCCCGCCCAAGCCGGAGAGGGACGGCAACTACCTCAGGGAGGTCTACCTCGAGCTGCGCAAGGTCTCGTGGCCGACGCGCACCGAGCTGATCCGCATGACCCAGGTGGTGATCGCCACGGTGATCATCTTCGCGCTGCTGATCGGGCTCGCCGACTTCCTCCTCTCGCTCGCCGTGAAGCAGCTCTACGTGCAGAGCGGCAGCACCACCATCAAGAACTTCCAGGGCAAATGACCGATATGGCCGAGATCGCCGCCGAGACCCGCACCCCGCACACCGACGCCAAGTGGTACGTGGTGCACGCCTACTCCGGACACGAGGAGAAGGTGCGGGCGAACCTCCTCAAGCGCGTGGAGTCGATGGACATGTCCGACAAGATCTTCGACGTCCTCGTCCCCACCGAGGAGGTCATCGAGATCAAGGACGGGCAGCGGAGGAAGGTCGCACGGCGCATCTTCCCCGGCTACATCCTGGTCAACATGGTGATGTCCGACGAATCCTGGTACGTGGTCCGCAACACCCCCGGGGTGACCTCGTTCGTGGGCTCGGGGAACAAGCCGGTGCCGCTCCAGGAGCACGAGATCCGGAGCATCATCAAGACCAAGGAGGCGGTGGCCCAGAAGGTCACCGTCGAGTACCAGACCGGCGAGAACGTGCGCGTCGTCGACGGGCCCTTCACCGACTTCCACGGGAAGGTGGTGGAGATCGACCCCGCCAAGGGCAAGCTCAAGGTGCTGGTGAACATGTTCGGCCGCGAGACCCCGGTCGAGCTCGACCTGCTCCAGGTCGAGCGGCTGCGGTAGGGGCGGCAGGGGGGAGTCCCCCCGCACAATGGGCGCGTCAGCACCCGAGCGACAGGAGTTCCAGGAGTCCCATGGGAAAGAAGAAGGTCAAGACCGTCATCCGCCTGCAGATCGTGGCGGGCAAGGCCACGCCGGCGCCCCCGGTGGGCACCGCGCTCGGCCCCCACGGGCTGAACATCATGGAGTTCTGCCGCACCTACAACGAGCGCACCGCCGCCCAGGCGGGCACGGTGATCCCCGCGGAGATCACCGTCTACGAGGACCGCACCTTCACCTTCATCACCAAGACGCCTCCGGCCTACGACCTGCTCAAGGCGGCGGCGGGAGTCGACAAGGGCTCGGCCAAGCCGAACCGCGACAAGGTGGGCACGGTCACCCGGGACCAGGTGCGCGAGATCGCCGAGCTGAAGATGAAGGACCTCAACGCCTTCGAGATGGAGGCGGCGATGCGCGTCATCGAGGGCACCGCGCGCTCCATGGGCCTGGTCGTCGTCTAGTCCATCCATACAGTGGGAGGGTCGCCGCCGAGCGGCCCGCCATCACCACACGGAGACCGTCAGATGCCACACCGCTACGGAAAGAAGTACCGCGAGGCCGCCAGCCAGATCGAGGCGCACCGCCTCTACGACCCCGCTGAGGCGGTCACCCTCGTCCGCCAGACCTCGCCGGTCAAGTTCGACGCCACCGTCGAGGCGCACGTCCGTCTCGGCGTCGACCCGCGGCACGCCGACCAGATGGTCCGCAGCAGCGCGCTCCTGCCCCACGGCACCGGCCGCACCCGGCGCATCGCCGTCTTCGCCATGGGCGACAAGATGCGCGAGGCCCTCGAGGCCGGCGCCGACATCGTCGGAGGCGAGGACCTGGTCAAGAAGGTGCAGGCGGGGGAGATCGACTTCGACGTCGCTCTCGCCACCCCCGACATCATGGGTCAGGTGGGCCGGCTGGGAAAGATCCTCGGCCCCCGCGGGATGATGCCCAACCCCAAGTCGGGCACGGTCACCTTCGACATCGCCAAGGCGGTGCGCGACGTGCAGGGCGGCCGCGTCGAGTTCCGCGTCGACCGCTTCGGCATCATCCACGTGCCCGTCGGCAGGGTCTCCTTCGACGACGCCAAGCTGCGGGACAACTTCGCCACCCTGATGGAGGCGATCATCAGGGCCAAGCCGTCGGCGGCCAAGGGCACCTACGTGAGGACGGTGACGCTCACCTCCACCATGGGCCCCGGGGTCAAGGTCGACGCGCAGCAGGCGGCGAGGCTCACCGCGGCCTGAGGGGCGCCTTCGCCCTGGGCTGGATACGCCCCGCCGATCGCCGTCGCCCGTCCCCCCGCTGGGGGGAGCGACACGCCGTCGATCCCGGGCTCGTGCTGGCTGAGAGCGTTCATCCACCCGCCGGGCTCCGAGGATCGGCCGTCCGGCGCGCCAGCGCGCACTGCCCTGCTGCTATGCTCACCGGCCGGTACGAACGACACGGCGCCTCGTGCGTCCTTCTTGCCCCAGACCGCTGGCGCTCCGATCCCGGAGCTCAATCCCCAGCGCAGGTGAGGATGGTCGGGACCGCGGCCCTCGGTGGGGACGCGCGTCCGGCTCCCTCCATGGGCCGGACGGCGTGGCCCTGGAGGGAACGGTATGAACGCGGTGAGCACGGAGGCCGATGCGCCGATGCGCGCCGGTCCCCGCAAGGTCGAGACCGTCGAGAGGCTGACCCACCGGCTGAGCCGGGCCACCTCGGCGATCGTCACCGACTACCGCGGCCTCACCGTCGCGCAGCTCTCCGACCTGCGCGGCCGGCTCCGAGCCGACGAGATCGAGTACGTCATCGTGAAGAACACCCTGGCCCGGCGCGCCGCCGCCGCCGCCGGGATGGGGCAGTTCTCGTCGGTGCTGGTGGGCCCGGTGGGCCTGGCCCTCGGCTACGGCGACCTCGCCAGGCCGGCCAAGATCCTCACCGACTACTTCCGCCAGAACCGCCGCCTGCCGGTGGTGGCCGGGCTCGTCGAGGGCCGGGTCATCGACGCCGACGGCGTCCGGGTCCTCTCCGACCTGCCCCCACGCGAGGTGCTCCTCAGCATGCTCGCCGGCACCCTCCAGTCCCCGCTCAGCACCCTGGCCGGGGCACTGCAGTCGATCCTCAGCACCCTCGCGGCGACGCTCGACGCCTACCGCGAGAAGCTGGAAACCGGCCTCCAGGCCTAGCGGCCAAGCGGCAACGCTCCACCCACCGGCGAGAAGCCAACACAGGGCTGAGGCCCACCCTCGACAACAACCCCCAAGACCTGGGCCCGCAGGGCCCACCACCCCCGGCCGCCGCAGGCGGCCTGTGCCGGAGGCATGATGCCCACCAAGATTTCCCCCGAGGAGTTCGTCGACGCTCTCCAGGAGTGGAGCGTGCTCGACGTCGTCAACGCCGTGAAGCTCATGGAGGAGAAGCTCGGCATCAAGGCCGCGGCGCCGGTCGCCGTGGCCGCCGCGCCCGCCGGTGGCGGCGGTGGGGAGGCAGCCGAGCCGGAGGAGCAGACCGAGTTCTCCGTCGTCCTCACCGGTCCCGGCGACGCCAAGATCAACGTGATCAAGGCGGTCCGGGAGATCACCGGCCTGGGCCTCAAGGAGGCCAAGGACCTGGTCGACAGCGCTCCCAAGGCGGTCCGTGAGGGCGTCTCCAAGGAGGAGGCGGCCCAGGTCGAGGCCAGGCTCAAGGAGGCCGGAGCTTCGGTCGAGGTCCGCTGAGCGGGGGCTGCTCGGCGCCGGGGGGCGGCCATGTTTTGGATGGCCGCCCACCGGTTATCATCCCGGTCCCGCCATCAGGACGTCCGGTCCTGACTCCTCGGTCGGGCGCCTGTGCGGGCGGCCAAGCGGGGGCGGCGGGGGACGTAGTATGATACGCGATTGTGCCCGCCGCGCAACTCCTAGCCGGCTCCTTCGCCTTCCGGGGAACTCTAGCATATGGTTCTGAGCACCGCTGCCCGCTCCAGCCGCGCCAATTATGGACAGATCGCCGACAAGCTCGAGGTCGGAAACCTGATTCAGACGCAGCTGGACTCCTTCGAGTGGTTCAAGAGAGAGGGTCTGCGCGAGCTCTTCGACGAGATCAATCCGATCACCGACTACACGGGGAAGAACTACGAGCTGCGCTTCCTCGACTACGAGTTCGGTGATCCGAAGTTCGACGAGGAGGAGTGCCGCCAGCGGGACATGACGTTCAGCGTCCCGCTGCGCATCAACACCCGGCTCTACATCAAGACCGGCGAGAACGCCGGCGAGATCAAGGAGGCCGAGGTCTTCATGGGCGACTTCCCGACCATGACCCGGGAAGGCACCTTCATCGTCAACGGCACCGAGCGGGTGGTCGTCTCGCAGCTGGTGCGCTCGCCCGGGGTGTACTTCACCGCCAGCGACGACCGGGTCACCGGCCGCCGTCTGTACGCGGCCAAGCTCATCCCCAACCGCGGCGCCTGGCTGGAGATCGAGACCTCGAGCAAGGACATCCTCACCGTCAAGATCGACCGCAAGCGCAAGGTGCCGGTCACCACGCTGGTGCGCGCCCTCGGCTACACCAGCAACGAGGACATCCGCCGCCTCTTCGAGGATGTCGACAACGACAACGAGCACCGCTACGTCGACAGCACCCTGGACAAGGATGTCAGCAGCTCGCGCGACGAGGCCCTGGTCGAGCTCTACAAGAAGATCCGCCCGGGCGACCCGCCCACGGTGGAGAACGCGCTCAACCTGCTCACCTCGCTGTTCTTCAACCCGCGCCGTTTCGACCTCGGCAAGGTGGGCCGGTTCAAGCTGGACAAGAACCTCGGCATCCCCGAGGACGAGGCCCGGCAGCGCGCGCTGAACAAGGAGAAGCGCGTCCTCGAGAACGAGGACTTCATCTCCATCATCTCCAAGCTCATCCGCCTCGACAACGGCATCGGCGAGGCCGACGACATCGACCACCTCGGCAACCGCCGGGTGCGCGCCGTCGGCGAGCTGCTGCAGAACCAGTTCCGCATGGGCCTGATCCGCATGGAGCGGATCATCAAGGAGCGCATGACCATCTGCGACGCGGCCACGGTGACCGCGGCGAGCCTGATCAACGCGCGCCCGGTGGTGGCGGCGATCAAGGAGTTCTTCGGCTCCAGCCAGCTGTCGCAGTTCATGGACCAGACCAACCCGCTCGCCGAGCTGACCCACAAGCGGCGGCTCTCCGCGCTCGGCCCCGGTGGCCTGAGCCGCGAGCGCGCCGGCTTCGACGT
>JAXDLS010000475.1:0-2887 GCA_034666485.1 Chloroflexota bacterium | reverse complement strand
CTGCCCGTCGTCGATCTGGTCGATCGTGAGGGTGATGCGGCCGTCGCTCGCGCTCCACGGACCGGTGATTACTCTGGTAGCAGCGCTGCCACCACCCCCTGAGCATCCTGACAACGTCAAGGCGAGTGCCACGGCCAAGATGACGGGCCTCTCCTTCGAGAACATCGTTTCTCCTCCACTGGTGGACATCAGGCGAGCGGTCGGGGCACTTCCTGAAGGGATCCCATGTCCGGCCGCCGGCTAACTTAACTAACGTGACTTGTCCTGGATCACGTCCCGCGGGAGAAGCAGAGCGACGACGACGAGGACGAGACCGGCGAAGAACAGGCCGGCCCCGAGTGGGATCCACGGGAACGGAGACGGAAGGCTGGCAAAGTCGGGGCCGGCACCAGCTCCAACGTTGAACCCGCTGACCATGTCGAAGATGCGCCCGTTCCAGCTGATGACGAAGTATCCGAAGGAGAGGAAGCCGAGGAGGAAGAGCACGAGTCCCGCCTTGATGCACCGTCGGGCCACGGGCCGCATCCTGGTGCGCAGGCGAAGGCCCTCGTAGTAGGTGATGTCGCGTCCGGCAGCGAGGCGCTCGGCACTGATGGTGACATTCCCATCCACAGCGCTGGCACCCGACGCTTCGACGCGGACTCCCTCCGTGGTGTCCGCCATGGTCAGCCCTCCTCCCGTCCTGTCGACTGCATCCAGGTGGCGTCCCGCCCAGCCGCAGAGCCGCCGTGCGCTGTGATGGTCACGCTGCCGCCTCCGACGGCCGTGGCGCCCGAATCGCTGATGGTCACCCTGGGCGAGGCCCCTGCGGACCGTGCGTCCTCCACGAGCCTGCTCAGCGCGGCGCCGAAGGCCGGGTCCGCCTCCAATATCTGGGCCAGCGCATACTGGAGGCTCCCCTGGTGTCGAGCGTCGTCGGGCTGCGCTCTCAACTGCGCCAGGCTCGCACTCGCCAGGCGGTCATTGACGAACCGTCCTTTGATCGAGGTGTACAGTTGCTCCAGCCTGCTGGTCAGCGCGTCCCCAAGGTCATCACCCGCGCGCTCGGCCGCCCTCCCACCGAGCCTGCCGAAGTACGACATGAGAAGGGTGACGGCGCTGGTGGCGAGGGTGAGGGGGTCCATCGGGCGAGTCTCTCCCGCTCCGTGGAAGGCGCTCAATGCCATTCGACCCGCCGCTGTGTGGAAAAGTGCCGCGAGTGGCGGTCGCCGGGGAGTGATCGTTGATATCGCCGTCGCGGACCCCGGACACCACCGATGCAGCCCCTCGGGCAACCCACGCCGTGTCGTTCCCGGGGTCACGCTCTACGGCGAATCGAACAGCACCCCCGGATTGAGGATCCACGCAGGGTCGAGAGTCCGCTTCACCGCCGCCAGGGCCTCCCCGACGAGCGGCGGCGCCTGCCGGTCGTACCACGCACGATGGTCCCGCCCCACCGCATGGTGGTGCGTGATCGTCCCCCCGGCGCCGATGATCGCCTCGCTCGCCGCCGCCTTCACCTGGGCCCACTGCGCCCGCTGATCACCGTGCCGGCTGCGGGCGATCACCGTGAAGTACGGCGCGCACCCGTCCGGATACACGTGGGTGAGGCGGCAGGTGACCACCCCGCCGCCGCACACCTCCGCGACGGCGGCGCCGGTCCGCTCGGAGACGGCGCGCCACAGCTCCTCGAACCGGTCCCAGGTGACCGCGGTCTCGAAGGTCTCGACGATGTGCCCGAGCCGGGCGACCGCATCGCGGACGTAGGGCAGGCGCACGAACGCCGACCGCCACGCCTCCGCGGTGCCGCCCGCGTCTCGGGACCCCGAACCCACAGCGTCTGCCACCCCGCCGTGGTCGGCGCAGAGCTCCAGCCCGCGGGCGAGGGCGGCGTCCACGGGATGGTCGGCCGACTCGAAGCCGAGCAGCAGCAGGCAGGCGGAGCCGTCGCCGACCCGGTTGACCAGCGCCTCGGTGGCGTCGACCAGCCGGCAGGTGGCGGGCAGCAGGCCGCTCTGCCCCAGCGCCCGCGCCGCCGCGGCGCCGCCGGGGACGTCGGGCAGCCGCACCGCGGCCCGGGCGCGGAAGCGCGGACGCTCCACCAGCCGCAGCCATGCCTCGGTGATCACCGCCAGCGTCCCCTCGGAGCCGAGCAGCAGGCGGTCGGGGCTGGGCCCGGCGCCCGAGGCGGGCAGCCGTCTCGTCTCCAGCATCCCCCGCGGGGTCAGTGCCCGCATCCCCTCGACCCGGTCGTCGATGTGGGTGTGCAGGGTGGAGTGGTGGCCCGCCGAGCGCGTCGCCAGCCAGCCGCCGACCGAGGAGAACTCGTAGGACTGGGGCTGGTGGCGCAGGGTGAGGCCGTGAGGGCGAAGCGCCTGCTCGAGCGCCGGCCCCATCACCCCGGCCGCGACCCGCGCCGCCCGCGACACGGTGTCGACCTCGAGCACCCGGTCGAGGCCCGAGAGGTCGAGGCTCACCGCACAGGGGTAGGCGTCGCCGACCCGTGGGGTGACCCCGCCGACCACGCTGGTGCCGCCTCCGTAGGGGACGGCGGCGATTCCCGCCGCGGTGCACCAGTCCAGCACCGCCGCCACCTCGGCCTCGCCGCGGGGGCGCAGCACCCAGTCGCAGGGCGCGTCCAGGTCGCCCTCGAGCATGGCCACCACGTCGGGGAACGACTGGCCGTGGCTGTGCGCCGCGCGGGCCGGGTCGGAGCCGTCGGCGAGGCCGGCGAGCGCGTCGGGGACGGGGATCCGCGGCGCGGGCAGGCCGAGCGCTCGCGGGTCGGGCGCCTCCCGCGGCCGTCCCGGGGCGCCGAGGAACGCGGCGAGCACGCCGGCCAGCCGGTCGAGCTCCTCGCCGGCGACGGCGGCGTCCTCCCATCCCCAGCCCCACCACGACCGCCGCC
>JAXDLS010000474.1:0-5525 GCA_034666485.1 Chloroflexota bacterium | reverse complement strand
GCCAGCGGCGTCGCGATCCTCACGTGCAGAGGAATGGCCATTGAGTTTCTCCCTACCCCCGCCGTTCAGCAGCCGGCATCACCGACACCAGACGGGCTCGCGGCGGCTCACGGAACCCGTGGTGCAGTCATCGTAATGATTGCCGTCTTCCCAGTATGGTCGGCCTGTAACGGCTTGTCACATGCATGTCGCGACCGTGCTTGCACGCGCGT
The DNA here is from genome assembly GCA_034666485.1 of Chloroflexota bacterium. GTDB lineage: Bacteria > Chloroflexota > Dormibacteria > Aeolococcales > Aeolococcaceae > CF-96. The sequence goes on along the minus strand of JAXDLS010000474.1, from coordinate 5,313 downwards.
CACACGTTCGCCGCGGGAAGGCTTGCACGTCCCGCGGGTACAACCTTCTGCCTGCTCAGCCATCATGTCGACCGTGGCCCCCCCGATCGGCTCCGGAACATGACACGCTGGTAGAACCTGGCCCGGCGCACGCGCGAAGGCCTGCCTGCGGCGTCGGTACTCCATGGCGTCTGATCGAGGTCCAGGGTCTAGGGGAGGATCACATGCTCTACCGCGAACCTGTGATGACCGTCGACTGCTGGAAGAAGGTCGGCGGCACTCTACTACTCGAGTATGAGATTGAGCAGAGAGGACCGCATACGCAGAGCCGGCGGGCGGACGGCGTCATCCTTCTCGGAGCTCCCAGCAGAATCGTCTCCCGGGTCGCCGTGCCGTCGCTGCATGCCGAGCATGTCGAGGTCGTGGGCAGGACGAAGGCCTACCCGTCCCTCGACGGCGAGGACGTCCTGGTCGTCCAGACGAAAGCTCACCCGGCCGGTCTGCCCCTCCTCGGTCAGGCGCTGCTGTCGCCGCACCTCATCGCCATGCGGTGGAGGCCGAAGAGTCTCCGGTCCATCGCCGTCCACACCGGCGGTGCTGATCCGGTGATCGAGGCGCTCATGAAGCGGTTCGGCGTCGACTCACATGAGGTGCCGCCCGCCAACGCCGGCCCCGATCCCTCGTATCCGCATCTGGGTCGACGCGCACTCGACTGGATCCATGGCAGGCGCGCGGGCGAGATGGTTCTCGGTGCGCGGATCACGTCGGACGAGGGCCGCACGCTGCTTCGCGTCGAGGCGATCCTGATCCATGGTCGGCCCTTCACCGTGGTCGAACTCCCGAAGGTCCCGCCGTCGTTGGCCGAGCTGATCGAGGGCCAGCGGGTCACCCTGGTGGTGACGAGCCAGAGGGGCGGCATGTCCACGGCTGGCGAGGCGATCCTGGGCCGCGAACTCCTGCTCTCCGCCCGGCCGGCCTCCGCCGATGCGGTCCTCCTCATGGAGTACTTCGACGAGAGCATCGCGGCGGCGGTGCGATCGTTCCCCGGCGTGACCCCCATGGCCTACCTGGAGTAAGGACGCTCGCGGACGACCAGCGGGCGTCACGCCGACCGGTCCTACCCCATCACCGGAGAGGCAGTCGAGTGGAGAAGGACGCGGCCGCCGCCAAAGGGGAGCGACTGGATGGCGCAAGGCCGGATGCGCGGCGGAGGTCTCATCCCCTTCCTCCGCACTTCTCCAAGGGGTCGAACCGCGTCCCACTCCAACGCTAGCGCACTGCCATCCCCATTGTCATCATCCGCCGTCCGCCGTGCCGGTGACGGCAGGCGCGACCAGCGCCACGAGCCGCCGCGGGTCGGCGTCGGGCGGGTGGTGCATCTCCCACACCCCCGAGCGCTTCTCCAGCATGTACCAGAGCTGGTCGCGGCCATAGCGGAGCTGCAGTCCCGCCTCGGGGTGGGTCACCCGCTCGCCGCGGACCGAGGCCCGCCCGAACGCGGCGGCGACCGCCGCCCGCCCCTCCTCGACCACATCGGCCGGCGGCTGCCAGCCGGGACCGTCGAGCACCTCGAATGCCGCCCGGCCGCCGAGGTGCCAGGCGAGCGCCCTGCGCATCAAGGCTCGCGGGCGGGCTCCCGCGCGGGCGGCGAGGTCGTCGAAGCCCGACCCGCCCAGGCGCTGCGCCGCCAGCCGGGCGAGGTCGGCCTCGACGGAGAGGTCCAGGCCGCCATCACCGGTTCCCTGGGCGAGCTCCCAGGCACGCCGGGCGGCGTCCGCGGCCAGGGCACGGAGGTCCTCCCCGCGGACCGGGGCGCCGGCCGGTGGGTCGACGGCCAGGCTCGCCGGGAGGCCCGGTCGCGGCGGGGGAGGCGGCGGTGCCGGGAGCGCCGCGGTCGCCTGCAGGGCTGGCAGGGTGCGCGCCTCGACGCCGGGGTCGACCACCGGCTCGGCGGAGGCCGGGGGCGCAGCCACCGCGCCGGCTCCCTCACCGCGAAGGCTGCGCAGCCCGGCCAGCGCCTGCTCGCGGCTGCGGCCGCGGAGCAGCAGGATGGTGAACGGATCCTCGTCCATCCGGTCGGCGACCAGGTAGCAGACCGCGGCGGCGTGCTTGCAGGGGTCCGCCCAGTCGGGGCACGAGCAGGAGGGTCCGATCTCGCCGGCTGCGGGGAGGAGGGCGATGCCCTCGCGGGCGACGTCGTCGACCACGGCGGGTTCGAGCACACCCTCGAGGAGGGCTGCGGCGTGCGAGGCTCGCGCCGCGATGGCGGTGAGGACGGCGCGCCACTCGTCGCCGGTGAACTCCCGGACGCGCAGGCGCACCACGTAGGGCGCCGGCCTCGACCCCTGCACCGCGGCGCGCACCTCCCCGGGTGCCAGGGTCAGTGGGCCCACCGCTCCGCTGCGCGCGTAGGTGCGCCCGCGGGGGAGCCGGTTGCGGTCGAGTCGGGCGCGCTGCTCGAGCGCCTCCACCCAGGCACGTCCCCACCAGGTGGTGCCGAAGCGCGTCCCGCGCCGCGGCGCCGACAGGCTGCCGCGCGGCCCCGGGGATCGCGGCCACCAGTCGCCGGAGCGGGACCGGCGCCGCGCCGGCGGGTCGTCGTCGTCGTCGTCCTCATGGTCGTGCTCGTCATCGTCGTCGTCGGCATCGTCATCGTCATCGTCGTCGTCGGACTCGTCGAGGTCGTCATCCTCCCCGTCGTCGTCGTCGGACGCCTCCGGGTCGTCGGACGCGTCCAGGGGCTCGTCCACGGGTGTCAGCCAGTCGACGAGGTCGGGCATCTCGGCGATCAACTCGAAGCCGTCGAGCAGGCGGCGGCGGACCACCGGGTCGCTCTCCTCGGCGACGCGCCGGATCAGCCGCAGCACCTCGGGGGAGAGCTGCGGGGCCCGCCGGGTCACGCCGCCGTCCGCAGTGACACCAGCTCGGCCAGCTCGGTGTCGGAGAGCTCGCTGATCCATCCCTCCCCGCCGCCGACGACCGCCTCGGCGAGCTCGCGCTTGCTGGCCAGCAGGGCGGCGATCCGGTCCTCGACGGTGCCCTCGGTGACGAGGCGGTGCACCTGGACGGGGCGGTCCTGGCCGATGCGGTGGGCGCGGTCGGTGGCCTGGTCCTCGACCGCCGGGTTCCACCAGCGGTCGTAGTGGAGGACGTGGGTCGCCCGGGTGAGGTTGAGGCCGACTCCGCCCGCCTTGAGCGAGAGGAGGAAGACGGGCGCCGCGCCCGCCTGGAAGCGGGCCACCATCTCGTCGCGGCGCGGGGCGGCCAGCCCGCCGTGGAGGAACAGGCTCTCCACGCCGCGCTGGCGCAGGTGGGCCTCGAGGAGCCGCGCCATGGCGACGTACTGGGTGAAGACGAGCGCCGCGTCGCCCTCGTCGAGGATGACGTCGAGCAGCTCGTCGAGCGCCGCCAGCTTCCCCGAACGGCCGGGCAGGGGGCCGGGCTGCTTCAGGTAGTGGGCGGGGTGGTTGCAGATCTGCTTGAGCGCGGCGAGCAGCCGCAGCACCAATCCTCGCCGGGCCATCCCCTCGGCACGCCGGATCTCCTCGAGCGCCTCGCGGACCACCGCCTCGTACAGGGTCGCCTGCTCGGGCGTCAACGGGACGATCCGGTCGGTCTCCGTCTTCGGCGGCAGTTCCGGGGCGACGTCGGGGTCGGACTTGCGGCGGCGCAGCAGGAAGGGACGGACGACCCGGGCGAGGCGGTCGCGGACGGCGGCGTCGCCGTAGCGCTCGACGGGGACGGCGACGTGCTGGCGGAAGCCGTCGAGGGTGCCGAGCAGGCCGGGGGTGGTCCAGTCGAGGATCGACCACAGATCGCTGAGCCGGTTCTCGACGGGCGTGCCGGTGAGCGCCAGCCGCGCCGTGGCGGGCACCTGTCGCAGCTCGCGCGCCGAGCGGGACAGGGGGTTCTTGACGTGCTGCGCCTCGTCGGCGACGACCAGGTCCCAGCCGACGGCCGCGAGCGCCGCGCGGTCGCGACGCACCACCCCGTAGGTGACGAGGACGGCCTCGTCCGCCGCGACGCCGTCGAGGTGGCGTCCGCCGCCGTGGTACCGCCGCACCGGGATGTCGGGGGCGAAGCGGGCGAGCTCGCGCTGCCAGTTGCCCAGCAGCGAGGCGGGGCAGACGACGAGCAGCGGGCCGCGGCGCCGGTGGAGGTGGAGGGCGATGACCTGGATGGTCTTGCCCAGGCCCATGTCGTCGGCGAGGCAGCCGCCGAGCCCGAGCTCGACCATCTCCGCCAGCCAGGCGACGCCACGACGCTGGTACGGGCGCAGCTCGGCACGCAGCCCGGGCGGCTCCGCGACCTGCCGGCACGCGCCCGGGGCCCGGAGCCGGTCGGCCAGGGTGGCGACGGCTCCCTCGACGCGAACCGGGACCGCCACGCCGCCGATCTCCAGCGTGTCCCCGCCGAGCGCCGCCGCCAGGGCGTCGGCGGCCCGCACCCGCTCCGGGCGGCGGCGGCGGAGGCGCTCGAGCAGCTCGGGGTCGACGGTCACCCACCGCCCCCGCACGCGGACCCAGGGGCGCTTCGCCTCGGCGAGGGCGGCCATCTCCTCGGAGGTCAGCAGCTCGCCTCCGAGGGTCACCTCCCAGCGGAAGTCGAGCAGGGCGTCGAGGTTGAGGACGGGCGGGCCGGCGCGCCCGGGGGTGGGGGTGCTGCCGACCACCGCCCGCGCCTCCAGCTCTCCGCCCAGCTGGGCCGGCCAGAGGACCTCGAGCCCGGCGGCGGCGAGGGGCTCGACGGCGGGCCCGAGGAGCTGCGCGGTCTCCTCGTCGTCGAGCTCGAGGCGGTCGGGCCGTGCGACCTCGAGCACCCGTCCCAACGGCGGCCACGCCCGCGTTCCCCGCCGCAGGGCGAGCAGGAGCTCGCTCTCGACGGTGTCGCCGAAGCGCCGCAGCACGGCCGACGGCGCACGCCAGAGGTCGGCGGCGTCGACCACCAGCGACGGGTCGGCGTGGCTGCGCAGCTGGAGGACGGCGGAGAAGGCCTGCTCGGGCTGCGGTGGCGGCACCAGCCGCAGCCCGGGGTGGGCGCTCTCCTGGCGCGGCTGGGTGGCGGCCGCGAGCCACTCCCGCATCGCCCCGACGGCGACCCGGCGCTGACCGGCGAACGCGGGATGCGCGGTGAGCCGGGCCGCCGCGGAGCTGCGCGCCAGGCAGTCGGCGACGGCGTCCCAGCAGTCGCGCAGCAGCGACGCCGCCGAGCGCACCCGCAGCGGGCGGCTTCCCTCGATGGGGAGAGCGTGGGCCTGCAGCGGGAGGGCGGCGGCGAGACGGGTGAGCCATTCCTCGTCCGCGGGGTCGAGCGGTCCCACCCGCCAGGCGTCGA
>JAXDLS010000473.1:0-6294 GCA_034666485.1 Chloroflexota bacterium | reverse complement strand
CACATCGGACGGGATCTCCACGACGCGCTGCTCGCCAGCCGACCGGAGGAACGGGCCGTGCTGATGGTTGATCCGAGCGCTCAGCCCGCGAAAGCCGCCTACGCGCGGTGGGGCTGGCACACCGTCGGTCGAGCTCGACCCTGGCCGGGTGCCCCGCCATACGACGCCATGCTCCTGAAGCTCCGGCCCATTCGCCCCTCCCCGTAGTCTCTGGCGCCGCGGTGCTTCGCGAGTCCGGCGCTCTTGGAGGACATCCCACGAGCACAGGATCCCGCCGAGCCGGTCAGCCCTCCTCGGCCTCGACCGCGAGAGCCATGGACAGGAGCCGCCCGGCGATCGCCTTCTCCCCCCAGCAGAGGGTGGCGAGCATCTCCTCGACCGGCACCGCGCAGCGCTCCTCGATCTCGAACTGCGGGTCCCACCCGTCGAGCTCCACCCGGGCCCACCAGCGGGCCTGGTAGTGGCTGGTGCGGCCGTCGGGCGCCTCCGGGTCCGAGACGTGCTGGCAGGCGAGGTACCGGGCCCGGAGGACGCGGGCGCACGCCTCCTCGGCCACCTCGCGGACCAGGGTGTCGTAGGGCTGCTCGCCGGGCTCGACGGTGCCACCGGGCAGCGTCCACCGCCGCTCCCCGGGTGAGACCAGCACCACCCGGCCCTCGGGGGTGAAGCAGAAGCCGTAGCACTGGGTCAGGGCACCGAGCGGCGGCCACCACCCGGGTGCCATCAGCGTGTACACGGTGGGGCGGTCCATCTCGCGATCCGGCTGCGGGGTCAGCGCGGGGTCGACCGGCCCGTCGGGGACCGGCCCGGTGGCGGGGTGCATGGCCCGGTTATACGGCGGGCCGCGGTCTCACCGCTCCGCCGCACCGGCCAGCGCGGCGGCGAAGGTGTCGAGGTCGGCGTCGGAGAAGAGGGCGAAGCGCACCTCGCGCAGCGGCGTCCCCTCCTGCTCGAGCGCCTCCCGCGCCGCCGCCACGGCGATGGGCGCCGCCCGCTCGACGGGGAAGCCGTAGATGCCCGTGCTGATCGAGGGGCAGGCCACGCTGGCGCTGCCCTCGGCGGCGGCGAGCCCGAAGGCGGCGCGGTAGGCGGAGCGCAGCTGGGCGTCGCACTCGTCCGCGCGCCCGGCGCTCCAGCGCGGCCCCACCGCGTGGACGATGTGGCGAGCCCTCATCCGGTGGCCGGAGGTGATCACCGCCGACCCGGTGGGGCAGCCGTCGGGGTGGCGGCGGTGCAGCTCCTCCTGCAGCTCGCGGCGGCCGGCGGCGCGATGGATGGCACCGTCGACGCCCCCGCCCCCGGCGAGGTGGGCGTTGGCGGCGTTGACCACCGCGTCGACGTCCAGGGCGGTGACGTCGGCGCGCTCCACGGTGATGCGCCCCGCGCCGGCACGCAGCTCGCGGGACGCGCCCGCCACCGCGCCCCCTACCCCGCCGCGTCGACCGCCGAGAACGCCAGGCAGGCGTTGTGGCCGCCGAAGCCGAACGAGGTGCTGATCGCGAGCGTCGGTGACGCCGCGCGTCCCACGTGGGGCACGTAGTCGAGGTCGCACTCGGGATCGGGCTCGTCGAGGTTGATGGTGGGTGGCAGGTAGTGGTCGTACATGGCCAGAATCGAGACCATCGCCTCGAGGGCGCCGGCGGCGCCGAGCATGTGTCCGGTCATCGACTTGGTCGAGGAGATCGGGATGAGCGGCGCGCTCTCCCCGAACACCGCCTTGAAGGCTCGCGTCTCGGCGGCGTCGTTGAGCGGGGTGCTGGTGCCGTGGGCGTTGATGTAGCCGACATCCTCGGGCCGCCGGCCGGCGCGTTGCACGGCACGTCGCATGCAGCGGATCGCCCCCGAGCCGGTGGGGTCGGGGGCGGTGATGTGCGAGGCGTCGGCGGTGGCGCCGTACCCGGCCACCTCGGCGTAGATGCGCGCGTTGCGGGCGAGCGCGTGCTCGCGCTCCTCGAGCATGAGCACGGTCGCACCCTCGGCGAGCACGAATCCGTCCCGACCCCGGTCGAAGGGCCGCGAGGCGCGCTCGGGGTCGTCGTTGCGGGTCGACAGCGCCTGGGTGATCGCGAAGGAGGCGATGGCGATGGGCGTGATGCCCGCCTCGGAGCCGCCGGCGAGGGCGGCCACGGCGTCGCCGCGCTTGATGATCTCCGCCGCCTCGCCGATGGCGTGGGCGCCGGACGCGCAGGCGCTGACGATGGCGAAGTTCGGTCCCTTGGCGCCGAGGTCGATGGCGACCATGCCCGCCGCCATGTCCGCGATCATCGTCGGCACCGTGAAGGGCCACACCCGGCGCCAGCCCTTCTCGTGGAGCGCCAGGGTCTCGTTCTCCATGACGTCGAGCCCGCCGACGCCCGAGGAGATGATCACGGCGACCTCATCGGCCTCGGCGGCGATGTCGAAGCCGCTGTCGGCGGCCGCCTCGCGGGCGGCGACCAGCCCGAACTGGATGTACCGGCTGCTGCGCCGCGCCTCCTTGCGCCCCAGCGCCGCGGCGGGGTCGAAGCCCTTCACCTCTCCGGCGATGCGTACCGGGTACTCGCTGGCGTCGAAGCGGGTGAGCGGGCCGACGCCGCTGCGTCCCTCGCGGCACGCCTCCCAGGTGGAACGCCAGTCGTTGCCGAGGGGCGTGATCGCTCCCAGCCCGGTGACCACCACCCGGCGCGCCGGTCCAGACCCGTTGCCGTCACCGCTCGTCATGTCCCTACTCCCATCGGCGCCCCGAGAGCGTGGTAGCCGCCGTCGACGTGGAGCACCTCGCCGCTGACGGCACGCGCCATGCCGCTGAGCAGGAAGAGGACGGCGTCGGCGACCGGGCCGCTGTCGGCGCTGTCCCATCCCAGGGGCGCCTGCTCGGCCCAGCGGTCCTTGAGTCCCTTGAACCCCGGGATCGACCTCGCCGCGATCGTCTCCAGCGGGCCGGCGGCGACGGCGTTGACGCGGATGCCCTGTGGACCGAGGTCGCGCGCGAGGTAGCGCACCACCGCCTCGAGCGCCGCCTTGGCGGGGCCCATCCAGTCGTAGAGCGGCCATGCCACCGAGGCGTCGAAGGTCAGCGCGACCAGCGCTCCCCCGCCGGCGGCCCGCTCCGGCATCAGCGGCGCGAGCTCGGCACCGAGGGTCTTCATCGAGAACGCGCTCACCTGCATGGCGATCGCCACCGACTCCCAGGGGGCGGTCATGAAGCCACCCCCGAGGCAGTCCTCGGGCGCGAAGCCCACCGCGTGCACCGCCCCGTCCAGCCCTCCCCAGCGGCGCCGCACCTCCTCGGCGACGGCGGCGACCTGGTCGCCGCGGGTGACGTCCATCTCCAGCACGTCGGGAACGGGGTCGAGCCGGCGCGCGCTCTTCTCGGTGAGCGTCATCGCCCGGCCGAACGAGGTGAGCACCACCTCGGCGCCGGCCCGCTGGGCGGCGTCGGCGATCGCGAACGCGATGCTCCGCGGGGTGAGCACCCCGGTGACGAGCACGCGCTTCCCCGCCAGCAGCGCCGGCGCGGTGGCGGGGGCGGAGGTCACGTCGGTCACGCTGCACACCCTAAACCGTGACGCAGGCGGGGGGTTATGCGGCATCTCGCCGGACGGGCGCCGCTCATCGCCGTGCCGACCGGTGGAAGCGCAGCGCCCTGACGCCCAGCGCCCCGGCGCCGGCGGCGAGGGCAACGCTCACCGCGCCCACCACCACGTGCACGACGAAGAAGCCGTCGAGGTGGTGGTCGGGGTAGACGTTGCGGACGAACGTGACCCAGACGTACATGTTCCAGACGGCGAGGCCCACCAGGTACCACGCGGCGCGGCGGGAGATGAGCATGACCGGGAGTCTCCTCTCTAAGGGGTGGCCGGGGCGGCGGCCGCGTCCGCGCAGCGGACCAGGTCGAGCATCCGCTCGTGCCAGGCGGGCGACCCGGCGAGGATGTCGCCGGAGCGGTAGACGCCCCGGGGGTCGCCCTGCCAGTCGGTGACCACGCCGCCCGCCTCGAGCATCAGCAGCGAGCCGGCGGCGACGTCCCAGAGCGAGAGCCCGAGCTCGAAGTAGCCGTCGAAGCTGCCCTGGGCGGTGTAGGCGAGGTCGAGGCTGGCGGCGCCGGCGCGACGCAGGTCCTCGACACCCTCGATGGTCCTCGTGAAGATCCGCAGGTAGCGGTCGCGGTTCTCGGGACGGCGGAAGGGGAAGCCGGTGGCGACCACCCCGCTGCCGTCGCCGGCCACCGACAGCCGGCGGCCGCGGCGGTCGTACGCGCCCAGCCCCCGGGCGCCGCACCACAGGTCGCCGATGAACGGCGCGCCCACGGCCCCGGCGGCGGGAAGGCCGTCGACCAGCAGGCCCACGCTCACCCCCACCACGGGGAAGCCGCGGAGGAAGTTGGTGGTGCCGTCGATGGGGTCGACCGCCCACAGCGGCCCGGCGCCGCCGATGGCCACCGTCGAGGCCGACTCCTCGGCGAGCACGCCGATCTCGGGCGCTCCGGCGGCGAGCACCTCGAGGGCGGCGGCCTCGGCGGCGCGGTCGGCGGCGGTGACGTAGTCGCCCCGGCCCTTGCTCTCGGTGTCGAGGGCCAGCCGGCCGTCGCGCCAGCCGGTCACCACCTCGCCGGCCGCCTCGACGGCGCGCACGGCCAGGTCGCGGAGCTCGGCGAGAGGGCGCATGCCGGACAGCGTATCCCGACGCACCGCTCCGCCGTCCTGGGCCATGATCGGGTCCGCCATGGCCGAGATCCTCGTCGGGACCGCGAACTGGGCCGACCACGAGCGCTTCTACCCGCCGGAGCTGGAGAAGGGCGCGCGGCAGCGTGAGAAGCTCACCTACTACGCCCGCTTCTTCCCCCTCGTCGAGGTGGACACCACCTTCTACGGGATTCCCCGGCTGAGCACCGTCGAGGGCTGGCTGCAGCGCACCCCGCCGGGGTTCCGGTTCAACGTGAAGGCGTACCGCTCGCTCACCGGGCACGAGCGCGAGGGCGGCCGGCCGCGGGCCCCCACCCCCGAGGAGGAGCGCGACTTCCTCGCGGCGATCGTCCCGCTGCGGGAGGCGGGGCGGCTGGTGGCCGTCCACTACCAGTTCCCGCCCTGGTTCAAGAACAGCCCCCAGGCCCGCGACGCCATCGCCGAGGCGCGCGAGCGCCACCCCGACGACATCGTCGCCATCGAGTTCCGCCACCGGTCCTGGTTCGACGACGGCGCCTGGCCGGCCACCGCCGAGCTGCTCGGCGAGCTCGACGCCGTGTACGTCGGCGTCGACGCCCCCCAGATCGGTGACGCCACCGCCCCGCCGCTGCTCGCGGTGACGTCGCCGCGGCTGGCCATCGCCCGCTTCCACGGGCGCAACCGGGGCACCTGGTACATCCGCGACGCCGCCAGCAGCCGCGACCGCTTCGACTACCTCTACCGTCCCTCGGAGCTGCGCGAGTGGGTGCCGGCGATCCGGGCCGCGGCCGACGCGGGCGTGCCCGTCCACGTCGTCATGAACAACAATCGCTCCAACTACGCCGTGGTCAACGCCTTCGACCTCGCCGCCCTGCTCGAGGTGCCGCTGCCCGCCCCGCCGCCGCCCGTCCTGGAGACGCTCCGCGAGCGGGACGGGCGGCTCCCGGAGTGGGCCGCCACCGCCGCCGCCGACCTCGAGGCGCCGCCCGGCCAGCTCGACCTGGGGGTCTGAACCGCTCGGAGTGGAAACCCGGGCTTCTTTCTGGCGCCGGAATGCGGGAAGATACCCGCTGGCGGTCGGCCCCGGCCGGCCGCGCGCCCTGGACGTTCCCAACCCACGTGTCCGGCCCACAACGGAGAGGGGTGTGTGGCCGACCTGGAACCGGCTCCGGGAGGAGGTACCGCAATGGCTATGGTCGCTCCACGACGCAACGAACGCGGACGGCGTCCCGCCCCGAGTGGTGTGGTGTTGCGCAACGAGGCTGAGACGCACGAGGTCGAGGTGGCGCGCGCGCTGAACCAGTGGGCGGTCACGGTGACCAGCCTCGCGGACGGCCGGATGATCTGTCAGGACTTCTTCAACCGGCGCTGGGAGGCGCTGGCCCGCGCGGAGGACTTCGTGAGGCTCCTGAACCGCAAGGAGCCACCACCGGGCTGGTAGTCAGTCCGGGGTCCCGTCCTCGGCGCCCGCCCGGGGGAAGGTCACGGGGAGCACCAGGTCGTCGCCGTCCCGCCGGACGGTCAGCGTCATCGTGTCCCCTGGCCGCCGGGCGGCGACCGCGGCGCGGAACTGGTCGGCGCCACCCGCAAGGGTGTAGGCACCCACGCCGGTGATCACGTCGCCGGGGCGGATTCCCGCCTCGGCGGCCGG
>JAXDLS010000472.1:0-3250 GCA_034666485.1 Chloroflexota bacterium | reverse complement strand
GAGGCCGCACTCGCAGCGCTCGTCGGGCGCGTCGTGGGGCATCCGGCCGAGGCCGCACGCCGCCGTCTCCGTCGCCGCCCGCCAGGCGGAGTGGGGGAGGACCTGGCTGCGCAGGACCACCGCGCCCGACGCCTCCTCGGCGGCGATCCAGGCCCGCACCCCGGCGACGGGGCCGTCGAGCCGCGGCGTCGGCTCGGCCGCGGCGCGGCGGGCGGGGGAGCGGAAGAGGCGCACCCCCGGCTACGCGGGCACCGGCTGGTCTCGCTCCTCGCGGCGCGGTGCGGGGTCGCGCCGGCGGCGGGGGGCGGGGACCGACTCGGGCAGCGGCACCTGGGACGGCTCGGGGACCTCCACGGTCCGCACCGGCTTGCTCAGGAAGCCCATCGCGCCCGCCCTCCTGTTGGCCCGACCTCGACCGTCTCAGGATACCGGTGGGTTCGCGGCCACGACGATCCCGGGTTCGACCCGGGTGGGGTCGGTCTGGCCCGCCAGGGTCATGGCGTTGGCGGTCTCGGCGGCGAGCCGCCGCAGCAGCGCCAGCACCCCGGCCTCGCCGCCGAGGGCGAGCGCCCACAGGTACGGACGCCCCACCAGCACCGCCCGGGCGCCGAGCGCCAGCGCGCGGAGCACGTCGGCGCCGCTGCGCACCCCGCCGTCGACATAGACCTGGAGCCTGCCGGCCACCGCCGCCACCACCTCGGGCAGCGCCAGCGCGGGCGGGATGGAGCCGTCGAGCTGCCGTCCACCGTGGTTCGAGACCACCAGCCCGGCCAGCCCGGAGGCGGCGGCGCGGCCGGCGTCCTCGGGGTGGAGGACGCCCTTCAGCACCACCGGCAGACGGGTGGCGGCGGCGATGCGCTCCACTCCGGCCCAGTCGAGCCCGAGGAAGGTGGCCGCCCCCGAGCTCACCGCCGTCGAGCCCGCCGCCTCGGCGAAGGCGGCGCTGTTCCCCAGCCCGCGGTAGCGGACTCCCCAGACCGGGGCGTCGACGGTGATCACCAGCGCGCCGCAGCCGCTCTCCTCCGCCCGGCGCACCCGGCCCAGGGTCACCTCGGGGTCGGGATCGACGTAGAGCTGGAACCAGGCGCCGGCGGTGGCGTGGGGCACGACCTGCTCGAGCGGCAGCGAGCTGTGGGTCGAGACCACCATCACCGTGCCCGCCGCCGCCGCCGCCCGCGCCGTCGCCGCCTCGGCGTCGGCGTGCGCCAGGCGGTGGAAGGCGCAGGGCGCGAGCATGACCGGGAGGGCGATCGGCGTCCCCAGCACCGTGGTCGCGGTGCTCACCGCGCCGACGTCGACCAGCACCCGCGGCCGCAGCCACCACCGCTCCCACGCCCGCGGATTGGCGGCGACGCTGCTCTCCATCCCCGCGCCCGCCGCGTAGTAGGCGTAGGCGATCGCGGGCAGCCGCTCGCGCGCCGCCGCCTCCAACGCGGCCGGGTCCCAGGGAAGCTCCAGGTCCATCCCGGACGATGCTGCCAGCGGAGTCGCCCTCCGCGCATCCGCCCGCCTATGCTCCGGTGGTCGAGAGGAGGCGAGGGGAGGACTGGGAAATGCCGGCGCTGTTCCGCCAGGTGCTCGACCCGGCGCACAACCTGGGACTGACCTCGCTGCTGGCGCTGGTGCCGGTGGTGGCCCTGCTGGTGATGCTCGCCGCCTTCCGGGTCACCGCCTGGCTGGCGACGGTGATCGGATCGGTGGTGACGCTGCTGCTCGCGGTGACGGTGTGGCAGGCGCCGCTCGGCTCCGCCGTGCGCGCCTACCTCTACGGCAGCGCCACCGGCGTGCTCGCCGTCGACTGGATCACGTTCTGGGGCGTGGTGATCTTCAACACCCTGGTGGTGACCGGGGTGTTCACCACCTTCCAGCGCTGGCTGGTCGCACAGGCCACCGCCGACGTGCGCGTGCAGGCGATGCTGCTCGCCTGGGCGTTCGGCGCCCTGCTCGAGGGGCTGGTGGGCTTCGGCTATCCGTGGGCGGTGGTGGCGCCGATCCTCGTCGGCCTGGGCATCGCCGAGCTCGACGCCATCCGCGTCGCCGCGATCGCCAACAACGCCCCGGTCTCGTTCGGAGCCCTGGGGGCTCCGATCATCGGTCTCGCCGCGGTCACCGGCCTGCAGACCTCGGCGCTCGCCGCCTCGGTGGGCCGGGTGGTGGCGGTGCTCGCGCTGCTGCCGCCGTGGATCCTCATCTACCTGGTCAGCGGCCGCCGGGGGCTGCGCGACGGCTGGCCGCTCGCCGTGGTGGGCTCGCTCGGCTACGTCGCCGGGCAGCTGCCCGTCTCGCAGCTCTTCGGGCCCTACCTGCCCGACGTGGTCGGCTCGCTCACCTGCTTCGCCTCGCTGCTCCTGCTGCTGCGCTTCTGGCGGCCGCGCGAGGTGCTCGGCTACCGCGGCGTCCCCCTCCACGGCGCCGCCGCCGTCCACGACGCCTCCGGCCTGCCGGCGCGGCGCGTGCTCGGCGCGGTGCTGCCGTTCCTCATCCTCATCGCCGTGGTGGTGGCCTGGACCGGTCCCTGGTCGGTGCGCTTCGCGGGCTACGTGGTGCGTCGCTTCTCGGTGGCGGCGGGCTCGTCGATCCCCGGCGCCAAGCCGGTGGTGGTGGCCTTCGCGTTCCAGCCCTTCATCGCCGGCACCGCCATCCTCGCCGCCTGGCTGCTGATCGTGCTGGCGCTCCGGCCCGGTGGCGCGGCCGTCGGCGAGGCCTTCCGGCGCACCGCCCGGCAGATGTGGGGGGCGCTGCTGGTCGGCGTCTTCATCTTCGGCCTCGCATTCGTCTTCAACCTCTCGGGGATGGGCAACTCGCTCGCCTTCGGCTTCAGCCGCATCGGCACGCCGTTCCTGCTGCTGGCGCCGGTGCTCGGCTGGATCGGCGTCGCCCTCTCCGGGAGCAACACCTCGACCAACGCCCTCTTCGGCGGATTCCAGCTCACCATCGGGCGGCTGCTCCACCTGCCGGTCCTGCTGCTGCCCACCCTCAACTCGGTGGGGGCGGAGGTGGGCAAGCCGGTGGCGCCGCAGACCGCCAGCGTGGGCGTCTCCACCAGCCGCTACGTGCGCAACGAGGGGGCGGTGATCCGCCACAACCTGCCCTGGACGCTGGTGCTGCTCGCCTACCTCGTGATCATCGGCGGGGTCTTCTACCTGGTGGCGCCGCAGGCCTTCCGGTAGCCGGCGCGGCTCACATCCCGCGCAGGCGGAGGTAGCGGAGGAAGCTGGGCACGATCAGCACCCCGAGCCCGGCGACGACG
>JAXDLS010000471.1:0-5181 GCA_034666485.1 Chloroflexota bacterium | reverse complement strand
GCGGGCGTGCCGCCCGGAGCCGGCCCGCCGACCGCCCGGCGACGATCACCGCCCCCACCTCGACCGCGCCCGCGGTGGGCTGCGCCGGCCCGTGGCGCTGGCGGCGCAGCGGCGCGGCGAGCTCCGCCAGCCGGGCGGCGGCGCGCCGCTCCCCGGACTCGGAGGCGAGCTCGCCTGCCGCCTCGACCAGCGCGGCGAGGGCGGTGTGGGCTCCGGTGCGGGGGGCGGGCCCGCGGAGCAGCGCCCGCAGGGCAGCTGGAGGGGTCACCGGCGTGGCCTCGAGGAGGCCGGCGAGCAGCCCCCAGGCGGCCTCGACCTCCTCCTGCTGGAGCTCGGCGAGCCGCGCCGGGATCAGCGCCGGCCGGCCGCCCTCGCCGTCGAGGCGCACCGAGCCGTCGTCGGCGACCAGGACGTCGCCGGCGGTGACGGCGCCGTGGACCAGCCCGCGGAGGTGCAGCGCGGCGAGGGCGCCGAGCACGGCGCGGCCGACGGCGACGGCGGGCCCGGGGCCCAGCCGGGCAACGGTGCGGAGCCGGCCGAGGCTGACCTCCGGCCGCTGCTCCCTCTCGGGGCTCATCAGGGCGCAGAGCGTAGCCGGGCGCCATGCCCGTCCGCCCGGGACACCCTGGCTATAGTCGCTCTGAGGTGAGAAACACACCAGAGCACGGGTCCGGCCTGCCGGCGTGACCCCGCCCCCGCCCGACGTGGGCACCGCCAGCCTGGCCGCCCCCCCGCCCGGGGCCCCCGCCGCCGTCCGCGGCCGCGTCCGCGCGGCGATGCCCCTGCTCGGGCCGGCCTTCGTCGCCGCCGTCGCCTACGTCGACCCCGGGAACGTCGCGACCAACGTGCAGGGCGGCGCCCGCTACGGCTACATGCTGCTCTGGGTCGTGCTCGCCGCCAACCTCATGGCCATGCTGGTGCAGTACCTCTCCGCCAAGGTCGGCATCGCCACCGGCCGCAACCTGGCCGAGCTCTGCCGCGAGCACCTTCCCGGCTGGGCCTCGCTCGGGCTCTGGGTGCAGGCCGAGGTGATGGCCATGGCCACCGACCTCGCCGAGTTCGTCGGCGCCGCGGTCGCGCTCGACCTGCTCTTCGGCGTGCCCCCGCTCACCGCCGGCCTGATCACCGGGGCGGTGTCGCTCGGCATCCTCGCGCTCCGCCCCGGCGGCTACCGCCGCTTCGAGATGGCGATCGTGGGCCTGCTCGCCGTGGTGCTGCTCGGCTTCCTCGACGCCGGCCTGCGCAGCGGCGCCGACCCGGCGGGCGTGGCGCGCGGCCTGGTGCCGTCGCTGCACGGACCCGACAGCCTGCTGCTCGCCGCCGGCATCGTCGGCGCCACGGTGATGCCCCACGCCATCTACCTCCACTCGGCGCTGAGCCAGGAGCGGTTGCGCGCCCTCGGAGAGCACCAGCGTCGCCGGCTCCTCTCCCTGCAGCGGGTCGACGTCACCCTGGCGATGGGGGTGGCGGCGCTGGTCAACCTCGGCATGCTGGTGGTCGCCGCCGCGGTGCTCGGGGGTGGCGGCGGCGACACCCTGCAGTCCGCGCACGCCAGCTTCGGCAGGGTGCTCGGTGGTGGCGCCGCGGTCGCCTTCGCACTCGCCCTCCTCGCCTCGGGACTCGCCGCCTCGAGCGTGGGCACGCTGGCCGGGCAGGTGGTGATGCAGGGCTTCCTGCGCCGCACCGTGCCGGTGGCGCTGCGCCGTGCGGTGACCATGGCGCCGGCGCTGCTGGTGCTCGGCCTCGGCCTCGACCCCACCCGCTCCCTGGTGATCAGCCAGGTGGTGCTCTCCTTCGGCATCCCCTTCGCGCTCATCCCGCTGGTGGTGCTGAGCAGCCGGCGGGCGGTGATGGGCGGGTTCGCCAACCGCCGCATCACCTCGGCGGCGGCGGGGCTGATCGCGGCGGTGATCGTCGGCCTCAACGTGATCCTGCTGGGACAGGCGGCCGGGATCTGAGCGACTCCGTTTGGTGTACCAAGCGGCTGGTAGGATGGTGCCATGGTGGCCCCCAGCGAGCCCTGGTCGGCGCTCGGCGACTTCATCCGCTCGCAGCGGCAGCTCGCGCGGCTCTCGCTGCGCCAGCTGGCCGAGCTGACCAGCGTCTCCAACCCGTACCTGAGCCAGATCGAGCGCGGGCTCTACCGCCCCTCCGCGCAGGTGCTGAAGAGCATCGCCGAGGCGCTCCACCTCTCCGCCGAGACCATGTACGCCGAGGCGGGGCTGCTCGACCAGCGCGTCGACGAGGCCGGGGCGACCCCGCGGGTCGAGCAGGCCATCCGCCTCGACACCGGGCTGAGCACCGAGCAGAAGGAGACGCTGATCCAGGTCTACCGGGGATTTCTCCGCGCCCGTTGACGCGCGCAGCGGTTGCTTGGTACACTTAGCACATCAACGCCGCACCTCTATCGGAGAACCTCACCATGGCAACCGCCACCCTCACCGACTTCGCCGACGCCGTGCAGGAGCAGGTGACCTCGGGCGTCAAGCAGGCCCAGGACATCAACCTCGCCGCCATCGAGGTCGTTCGCGACTTCGCCGCCATCTTCCAGCCCAGCCGGGGCGCCACCGTCGCGCTCCCCAAGGGCATGCCCAGCCCCACCAAGGTCGTCGACAAGGTCTACGGCTTCGCCGGCAAGATGCTCGAGCTGCAGCACGACTACACCGTCCGCATGCTCGAGGCGCTGACCCCGGTCACGGTCGCCGACAGGAGCTGATCCCAGCGGCGACGGCTCTCCGCTCCGGGCGCCGCGGCGCCCGCAGCGGGGGAGCCTCGGACCATCCCGGGCGCGAGCGTGTCACCGTGCGGTCACCGCTGGCTAGAGTCGAGGCATGATCACCGAGACCCCCCGGCGACAGCGGGTCTTCCGCGAGGAGCTCTCGCCCGTCTCCTTCCTGGAGCGGGCGGGCACGGTGCACGCCGAGCGCCTCGCGGTCGTCGACGGTGAGCGCCGGTTCACCTACGCGGAGTGGCGGGCGCGCTCCCGCAGGCTCGCCTCGGCGCTGCGCCACGCCGGGCTGCGCAAGGGCGACCGCGTCGCCTTCCTCGCCCTCAACAGCGAGCCGCTGCTGCTGGCCCACTTCGGCGTCCCCCAGGCGGGCGGCATCCTCGTCGCCATCAACACCCGGCTGGTCGCCGCCGACATCGCCTACATCGTCGAGCACTCGGGCGCGAGCTGGATCTTCCACTCGCCCGAGCAGCAGACGCTGCTCGCCGACGTCCCCGACTCGGTGCGCCGCGTCGACATCTCCACGGAGTTCGACGCGCTGCTCGAGCAGGGCGGGGAGGAGGAGGTCGAGTCCTGGCTCGAGGACGAGGACGAGATCATCTCGATCAACTACACCTCGGGCACCACGGGACGGCCCAAGGGGGTGATGTACCACCACCGCGGCGCGTACCTGAACGCCCTCGCCATGGCTCTCCACGACCGCCTCACCGAGGACAGCTCCTACCTCTGGACGCTGCCGATGTTCCACTGCAACGGGTGGTGCTTCACCTGGGCCGGCGCGGCGGTGGGAGCGGCGGCGGTGTGCATCCCCGCGGTCGACCCGGAGCGGGTGTGGGGAATCTTCGACCGCGGCGAGGCCACCCACTTCTGCGGCGCGCCGACGGTGCTCACCATGCTCGCGAACCACCGGGACGCCCACCGCCTCGAGCGCCCGGTGCGCCTCTTCACGGCGGGGGCGCCGCCGTCGCCGGCGATCATCGGCCGGATGGCGGAGCTGAACTTCGACCTGATCCACGTCTACGGGCTCACCGAGACCTACGGGCCCTTCACCGTCCACGAGATGTCGCTCAGCACCCGCGATGCGCCCGCCGAGGAGCGCGCCGAGCGGCTCTCCCGCCAGGGCACGCCCCACGTCACCGCCGGCCGGGTCCGTGTCGTCGACGACGGCATGGCCGACGTCCCCGCCGACGGCGAGACCATGGGCGAGGTCGTCTTCCGGGGCAACGTGGTGATGACGGGCTACTACGAGAACGACGAGGCGACCGAGGAGGCCTTCGCCGGCGGCTGGTTCCACTCCGGCGACGTCGGCGTCATGCACCCCGACGGCCAGATCGAGCTCCGCGACCGCAAGAAGGACATCATCATCTCCGGCGGCGAGAACATCTCCACCATCGAGGTCGAGCAGGCGGTGTCCGCGCACCCGGCGGTGATGGAGTGCGCGGTGGTGGCCATCCCCGACGAGAGGTGGGGCGAGGTGCCCAAGGCGTTCGTCACCCTCAAGGACGGGCAGAGCGCCACCGAGGAGGAGATCATCGAGCACTGCCGTGGGCGCATCGCCAGGTTCAAGTGCCCGAAGAAGGTGGAGTTCACGGAGCTTCCGAAGAACGCCACCGGCAAGGTCCAGAAGTACGTGCTCCGCGAGCGCGAGTGGGAAGGGCGCAGGCGCAGCATCAACTGAACCGTCGGGAGGCACGTGCGATGGCGACGACCATGGACGAGGTGAAGGAGGGTCTCAGCGAGGCCCAGTACGGTGCGCGCCTGGCCGGCGCAACCTCCACCAGCTTCGAAGGGGCTCTGCGCAAGCTGGCCCTCGACATCGCCGCCCACCCCGCCACCGCGGTGCGCACCACCGCCGACCTCGCGCTGCGCCAGGCCACCGTCGCCGCGCACACCATGAGCCGGCTGATGGGGGCCGACCCGGCGCCGGTGGTGGCGCCGGCCCCGGGTGACCGCCGCTTCGCCGACCGCGCCTGGAAGGACAACCCCTGGCTGCGACACGTGCTCGAGAGCTACCTGGTCTCGGCGCAGTGGTGGCGCGACCGCGTCGACGAGTCCCACCTCGACACCGCCGACCGGCGCAAGGCGCGCTTCGCCCTCAACGCCATGCTCGACGCCGCCGCCCCCACCAACCTGCCGCTGCTCAACCCGGCCGTGGTGAAGGAGGCGATCGACACCGGCGGGCTGAGCGTGCTGCGGGGCATGTCCACGATGCTGCAGGACGCGGTGCGCAACGGCGGCCGGCCCCAGCAGGTCGACACCTCGCCCTTCGAGCTGGGACGCGACCTGGCCGCAACTCCCGGACGGGTGGTGATGCGCAACCGGCTCATGGAGCTGATCGCCTACGAGCCGCAGACCGAGACGGTGCACGAGATCCCGATCATCTGCAGCCCGCCCTGGATCAACAAGTACTACATCATGGACCTCGCCCCGGGCCGCTCCTGGATCGAGTACAT
>JAXDLS010000470.1:0-3669 GCA_034666485.1 Chloroflexota bacterium | reverse complement strand
CCGGCGTGCCGGGGACGCCGGGGCCGCGGTCGAGGGCGAGCCGGTCGACCACCACCCCGGTGGCCGCCGCCGCCGCCACCAGGCCCCCGGCGCGGAGCAGCCCGCGGCGGCTGAGCCGCCCGCCGGCGGGGACGTCGCCACCGGCGTGCTCGCGCAGCCGGCCCTCGAGCCTCTCCACGAAGCGCGGGTCGGGCAGGCCCGCCTGGGGCCGCGCCGCCGAGAGCTCGATGGCGGCGGCGAGCGCCTCGAGGTCGTCGGCGTCCTGCCGGGCCCGCGGCGGGCGGCGGTTGCGCAGCAGCGCGTCGACGTAGGCGGCGACGCGGCGGACCCGGCGGCTCACGGCTCCACCTCGCGGTCGAGCTCGGCGGCGCGCCGCAGGGCGCGGTACTGCACCACCTTGGCATTGCCCACGCTGATGCCCATGCGTGCCGCCGCCTCGCGAAGCGAGCAGCCGGACAGGAAGCGCAGCTCCAGGATGGTGCGGTGGTTGGCGGGGAGTGCGCTCAGCACCCGTCGCACCCGGCGCACCCGCTCCGAGGCGGTCGCCTCGCCGGCGTCGCCGACGTCCCCCGGGCCGGCGGCGGTCTCCTCGTCGAGGGTGGTGACCTCGACCCCCATGCGCCGGCGCCAGTGGTCGGCGAGCACGGTGCGCGCCGTGGCCAGCAGGTAGCGGTGCACCTCGCCGCCCGAGGCCCCGGGGCGGAGGTGGGGGAGAGCGCCGAGGAACACCTGCGAGGTGAGGTCCTCGGCGTCGGGCTGGTTGCCCACCTTCGAGTACATGAGCCGGTAGATGCTGACGATGTTGTCGCGGTACACCGCCTCCCAGTCGGGCGGGGCCATGCCGTCGACGATACCGAGGCGCAGCGGCCGTGGGTGGGGCTGGGTCACGCCCACCCATACGCGCCGGGTTACACCCGGCGGCTCAGCCGTTGAGCGCGATCTCGACCGCGGGCACCTTCCCGGCCAGGGTGCCGTCGGCGGCGGAGGCGAGGTCGGACACCGTCGCCGGGCCCTCGAAGCGGTCGGAGATCACCCCGTCGGCGTTGACGAAGTAGATCCAGGGATCGGTGGCCAGCCCGAAGGCGGTGAAGCCGGGGTTGTCCCGGGCGCCCTCGTCGGGACCGGCGGGGAAGTGGTCCTCGATGTGCTCGACGAGGAGGCGGTCGCCGTAGCGCTGGGCGAACTGCTGGAGGATCTGCACGGTGGGGCCGCAGGTGCGCGACTTGCAGAAGCCGGGCTCGCCGAAGTACAGCACCATCGGCCGGTGCCGGGCGAGGCCGTCGGCGACGGTGGCGGTGTGCCAGGCGTCCGGCGGGTTGCCGCTGTCGATCTGGCCGATGGTCACCCCGGGGTCGCCGAGGATCGGCTGGCGCACCGCCGGCGCGTGGGCGCCGATGGCCAGGCCAGGGCCCTTGTCGCTGACCCGGACCGAGATGGTGCCGCCGCCGGTGCGGCCTCCGGGGAGGATGGCGCTGACCAGCAGCCGGTAGACCCCGACCTGGGGGAAGTTCGCCGTCCCCGTGTAGACCGGGATCCCGCCGTACTCGGGGCCGATGTCCCGCAGCGGGCGGTGCTCGTCGACGCCGCCGATGCCCTGGACCACCATCGACACCTGGGCGCCGGTGACCGGCTTGCCGGCCTTGTCGAGCAGCGCGAGGCCGATGCGGTCGGTGCCGGTGAGCAGCTCGGTGATGGTGGGCTGCACCACCAGGCTGACCGGGCCGCCGGCGGAGGAGCTGCCGGGAAGGCTCGCCTGGCTCTCGCCGCAGCCGGCCAGGAGGGCGGCGAGCAGGGCGGTGACCGCCCGGCGCCTCACCGCGTCGCCGCCGGGGCCGGGGCCAGCCCCATCGGGTTGGGGAAGGGCAGCCCGCCGCCACCGAGGATGCGCTCGCCCAGCCCGGTCATCAGGGTGTCGAAGCGCTCGCAGCCGGCCTCCCCCAACGCCTCGGCGGGGCCGGTGGCGAGCCGGTCGGTGGCCTCCTCCAGCCGCCGGCGGCCGGCCGCGCCGGCCGGGGTGAGCGCACCCTCCGCGTCCAGCCAGCCGCGCTCGCGGAGCCCCTCCGACGCCGCCGTCCACTCGTCCTCCGACCAGCCCCGGAACCCCCGCAGCTGCTCGGCCTCGACGACCCCGGTGGCGGCGAGGGAGACGTTGGCGGCGCAGCCGTCCAGACCCTCGGAGAGCAGGGCGGCGACATGGCCGTCGAAGCGGTGCTCACGGAGCAGCGTGCAGGCGTGCCAGAGGGCCACATGGGGCTCCTCGGGCCAGGGCTGCGCGGCATGGGCGGCGTGGAGCGGCCGCCCGGCGAGGGCGCAGCCCTCCACCGCCCGCCGCGCCAGCGAGGCCGCCTCGACCACCACCTCCGAGTCCGCGGCGTCGCCGAGAAGGCGGCGCAGCGCGGAGCCGGCGACGGCCCGGCGAGCCTCCAGCACCCGCTCCGGGGAGGAGAGGCGCCAGGCGTCGGGGATGGCCCGAGCCACCATCGCGGGGTGGAACACATGGAAGGTCGCGGTCACCACCTCGGCGGGCACCGCCCCCATCGGCGCCGAGCGCGAGGCGAAGTAGGCCATCCAGCCACCGCGGAGCCCCGCCGCGCCGTACTGCTCGCGCCCCTCGGGGGCGAAGTAGACGACGGCGTGGACGGGCTCGAAGCGTCGCCACAGCGCACGCATGCCTGCCGGATGCATCGGCGAGATGATACGCGGCCGTCCGCCGCGACCCGCCTCCGCCCGATCGGACGGCGGTCAGCGCTCCCCCCACACCGGCGGACGCTTCTGGAGGAAGGCGCACATCCCCTCCTGCCCGTCGGCGTCGGTGGCGTTCCGCGACATCACCTCGCGGGTGTGCTCGTAGGCGGCGTCCTGGGTCATGTCGATCTGCTCGTAGAAGGCGCGCTTGCCCAGCCCGACCACGTGGTGGCTGGCGGCGGCGATCTGCATGGCGAGGGCCCGGGTCTCGTCCCGCAGCCGCTCGGCGGGCACCACCCGGTTGACCAGGCCGCTGCGCAGCGCCTCCTCGGCGCCGACGGGCTCGCCGGTGAGCAGCATCTCCAGTGCCTTCTTGCGGCCCACGGCGCGGCTGAGCGCCACCATCGGCGTCGAGCAGAAGAGGCCGATGCGCACCCCGGGGGTGGCGAAGCGGGCGGTGTCCGCGGCCACCGCCAGGTCGCAGGTGGCCACCAGCTGGCAGCCGGCGGCGGTGGCGATGCCGTGCACCTCGGCGATCACCGGCTGGGGGATGCCCTGGATCGTCTCCATCAGGGTGGTGCAGACTGCGAAGAGGTGCCGGAACTCGTCGAGCTCGCGGTCGACCATCTCGCCGAGGTCGTGCCCGGCGCAGAACGCCGGTCCGGCCCCGCGGAGGGTCACGGCGCCGATCTCGGTGCGGACCGCGATGACCCGCAGGGCGTCGACGAGCTCCTCCATGTGCGCCAGCGAGAGCGCGTTGCGCCGCTCGGGGCGGTTCATGGTGACCACGGCGACGGGGCCGTCGTCCTCCAGCAGCAGGTGCTGATACCGCCGGCCTGCGGCGACGTCGGTCATGATCTCGAGCCTCCCGTTCACGCCTGGTCTCCCCGCTCCCCATCGTAGGCCTCCCGGGTCTATTCTTCCCACAGGGTGTGAGCGGTGTGGCGGTGAGGTCGAGGCATGGGTTTCCGGCTCGGCTTGCGT
>JAXDLS010000469.1:0-7666 GCA_034666485.1 Chloroflexota bacterium | reverse complement strand
CGCGCGTCTGCGCGAGGAGATCGGCCGTCATGGCGGTGGCTGAGGCCGAGCTCGCCCGCACCGAGGCGGGCCTCGACGCCCTCGAGCTGACCGCGCCGCCCGCGCCCTCGTGGTGGCGGCGGGCGCTGCGCACGATCGCGCCGAAGCTCACCGCGGTGGCGGTGCTGCTCGCCGCCTGGCAGCTGGTGGTGAGCCTCCACCTGCGCCCCGCCTACCTCATCCCCGCTCCCGCCAGTGTCTGGTCGACCTTCACCGAGCAGTGGCGGCAGGGCCACGTCAGCGCCGCCATCTGGACCAGCCTCAGCCGCGGGGCGGTGGGGTTCGCGCTCGCGCTGCTGATCGGCACCCCGCTCGGCCTGCTGATGGCGCGGGTGGCGCCGGTGCGACTGGCCCTCGGCTCGCTGGTGGCGGCGCTGCAGAGCCTGCCCTCGGTGGTCTGGGTGGTCCCCGGCCTGCTCATCTTCGGGCCCTACCCGGCGACCATCGTCTTCGTGGTGGTCGTTGGCGCCTTCCCCTCGGTCGCCCTGGGCGTGGTGGCCGCGGCCGAGCAGACCCCGCCGCTGCTCATCGACGTCGGCCGCGCCCTCGGCGCCCGCGGGCTCGCGCTCCACCGGCACGTGCTCATCCCCGCGGCGCTGCCCGGCTACCTCTCCGGAGTGAAGCAGGCGTGGTCGTTCGCCTGGCGCTCGCTGATGGCCGCCGAGCTGATCACCCAGAGCGCCGACCTCGGGCTGGGCCTGGGACAGCTGCTCGACTCCGGCCGGCAGACCCTCGACATGAGCCTGGCGATCATGGCCATCCTGGTGATCCTCGCCGTCGGCGTCGCCGTCGACTCGCTGGTCTTCTCGCCGCTGAGCCGGGGTGTCAACCGCCGTCGCGGCCTGGTCGAGGTGCGCGGATCGTGACCACGCACGGACTGGTCGCGCCGCTCGGCGGCCGCCTGGTCGACCGCCGTCTCGCCCCCGACGCCGCCGCCGACCTGCACCACCGCGCCGCCACGCTCCCCGGGCTGCGGCTGCGCGACGCGGAGCTCGCCGACCTGGAGCTGCTCGGCAACGGCGCGTACTCACCGCTGACCGGTTTCCTCGGCCGGGCCGACTCCGAGGCGGTGGTCGACGGCGCCGCGCTCGGCGACGGCACCCCGTGGACCCTGCCCATCACCCTGAGCGCCGGCGACCTCGGGGCGGGCACGCTCGCCGAGGGTGCCGAGCTGGCGCTGCGGGATGCCTCGGGGCGGCTGCGCGGCGTGCTCACCGTCGCCGAGGTGTTCGACCGCGACCTGGAGCGCGAGGCGCGCGAGGTGTACCGCACCACCGACGACGCCCACCCCGGGGTGCGCGCGCTGCGCGGCGCCGGTGCGACGCTGATCGGCGGCACGGTGCGCGTGCTCGGTGGCGGCGGCGACGAGCGTGCGCTCGATCCGGCCCGGACGCGCGCCGCCTTCGTGCAGCGTGGCTGGCGGAGCGTGGTCGCCTTCCAGACCCGCAACCCGGTGCACCGCGCCCACGAGTACCTGACCAAGGTGGCGCTGGAGCAGGTGGACGGGCTGCTGCTGCACCCCCTGGTGGGGGTCACCAAGGACGACGACATCCCCGCCGCGGTGCGGATGCGCTGCTACGAGGTGCTGCTCGACGGCTACTACCCGCCCGAGCGGGTGCTGCTCTCGACCTTCCCCGCGGCGATGCGCTACGCGGGTCCGCGCGAGGCCGTGTACCACGGGCTGGTGCGGCGCAACTACGGTTGCTCGCACTTCATCATCGGCCGCGACGCCGCCGGGGTGGGCAGCTACTACGGCACCTACGACGCGCAGCTGCTCTACGACGAGCTGGGCGGCGCCGAGCGGCTCGGCTTCCAGGCCTTCAAGTTCGAGCACACCTTCCACTGCACCGCCTGCGAGGGCATGGCCAGCGCCCGCACCTGCCCGCACGGGCCGGAGCACCGGCTGCTGCTGAGCGGCACCCGGGTGCGCGAGCTGCTCGCCGCCGGTGACGACCTGCCGCGCGCCTTCAGCCGACCCGAGGTCGCCGCGATCCTCCGCGCCGCCCACGCGCCCGCGGTGGGGAGAGCGCTGTGACCCGCAGCGCCGGTGTCGACGTCGACGAGCTGGCCGGCACCGCGCGGCGGCTCGAGGCGGGGCACCCGCGGGACATCGTCGGCTGGGCGCTGGGACGCTTCGCGCCGGCGCGCACCGCGGTGGTCACCAGCCTGCAGGCCGACGGCATGGCGGTGGTGGACATGGCGCTGCGCATCGATCCCGACGTGCGCATCGTCACCATCGACACCGGCCGTCTCCCCGAGGAGACCTACGCCTACCTCGACCGGGTGCGCGCCTACTACGGCCGCGGCATCGAGGTGCGATTCCCCGACCGCGCCACCGTGGAGAGGTTCACCAGCGCGCACGGGGTCAACGCCTTCCGCGAGTCGGTCGAGCGCCGGCTCGACTGCTGCCACCTGCGCAAGGTCGAGCCGCTGGAGCGGCTGCTGGCCGGTCTGGACTGCTGGCTCACCGGCCTGCGTCGCGACCACTCCGCACGTCGCCGCTCGGTCGGCGTGGTCGAGCTGGACGGCGCGCACGGCGGCGTCGTCAAGGTGAACCCGGTCGCCGCCTGGGACGAGGCCGCCACCCGGGCCTACCTCGCCGAGCACGGGGTGCCGCTGCACCCGCTCTACGAGCGCGGCTACCGCAGCCTCGGCTGCGCCCCCTGCACCCGCGCGGTGGCGGAGGGGGACGACCCCCGCTCCGGCCGGTGGTGGTGGGAGAGCGACATCGACAAGGAGTGCGGCATCCACGGCCGGCCGGCGTGGCCGGCACAGAGGAGAACGGGATGAACGATCGGGGACTCGCGCTGTGGCTGACCGGGCTCTCGGGCGCGGGCAAGTCGACGATCGCGGAGGGGGTCGCCGCCGAGCTGCGCCGCCGGGGCCGTCGCGTCGAGGTGCTCGACGGCGACGCCATCCGGGAGAACCTCTCCCGGGGGCTCGGCTTCAGCAGGGAGGACCGCGACACCAACATCCGCCGCATCGGCTACGTCGCCGAGCTGCTCGCCCGCAACGGCGTGGCCGTGATCGTGGCGGCGATCTCGCCGTACCGAGCGGCGCGTGACGAGGTGCGCGGCCGCATCGAGCGCTTCGTCGAGGTGCACGTCCACTGTCCTCTCGAGGAGCTGGTGCGACGTGACGTCAAGGGTCTCTACCGGCGGGCGCTGGCCGGGGAGATCGCCAACTTCACCGGCGTCTCCGATCCCTACGAGGAGCCGGTGCAGCCCGAGATCACCGTCGACACCAGCGTCGAGAGCGTCGACGCCTCGGTGTGCCGGGTGCTGGCGGTGCTGGAGCGCTCCGAGGCCGCCGCCGCATGACCGGGGTGTCGCGGGTGGAGGAGATCAAGGCGGCGAGCCGCCACCTCCGCGGCGGCATCGCCGCGGAGCTGGGCGAGGCCGGCGCCTTCGGCGAGGAGAGCGCGCAGCTGCTGAAGTTCCACGGCATCTACCAGCAGGACGACCGCGACCGGCGCCGGGAGGCGCGGCGGCTGGGCCTTCCGAAGACGTACCAGATGATGCTGCGCACCCGCATCCCCGGGGGCATCGTCTCCGCCGCCGGGTACCTCGCCCACGACGCCATCGCCGGCCGCTGGGCGAGCGACAGCCTGCGCGTCACCACCCGCCAGGACCTGCAGCTCTACGGGGTGCTGAAGGGTGACCTGCGCCCGGCGATCCGGGCGATCAACGAGACCCTGCTCACCACCCTCGGGGGCTGCGGCGACCAGGAGCGCAACATCATGTGCTGCGCCGCGCCCGTCCGCGACCGCTTCCGCGGCGAGGTGCTCGCCGCGGTCGCCGGCCTGGTCCAGGCGCTCACCCCGTCGACCCGCGCCTACCACGAGATCTGGCTCGACGGGGAGCTGGCCTGCAGCTCGCAGCCCGAGGACGAGCATGAGCCCCTCTACGGCGAGCAGTACCTCCCGCGGAAGTTCAAGACCGCGGTGGCGCTCGAGGGGGACAACTGCGTCGACGTCTACGCCAACGACCTCGGGCTGGTCGCGCTCCGCGACGGCGGCGGCGGGCTCGGCGCCTTCAACGTCCTCGTCGGCGGCGGCCTGGGGCGCACCCGCGGCAGGCCCGAGACCTTCGCCGCCGTCGCCCAGCCGATGGCATGCGTCGCCGCCCACCAGGTGGTGGCGGTGAGCCGTGCCGTGGTCACCGTGCAGCGCGACTTCGGCGATCGGGCCGACCGGCGGCATGCGCGGCTCAAGTACCTGATCGCCGACCGCGGCCTCGCCTGGTTCCGCGAGCGGGTGCAGGAACGCCTGGACCTCCCCCTCGACGACCCCGCGCCGATGACCTGGCCGGCCGTCGACGACCACCTCGGGTGGCACGAGCAGCAGGACGGCCTGCTCTATCTCGGCGTGTACGTCGAGAACGGGCGCATCGCCGACACCCCGCACCAGCGTCTGCGCAGCGCCCTGCGTGGCATCGTCGAGGAGCTGCGACCCCAGGTGCGCCTCACCCCGCAGCAGAACGTCATCCTCGCCGACGTGCGTCCGCGCGATCGTGAGCGCATCGACTCGCTGCTGCGGGAGCACGGGGTGCCGGCGGCCGAGGAGATCCCCGTGACGCTGCGCAACGCCATGGCCTGCCCGGCCTGGCCGACGTGCGGGCTGGCGGTCGCAGAGGCGGAGCGCGTGCTGCCGCCGCTGATCCGCGAGATCGACGCGATGGTCGAGCAGCTGGGGCTCGGCGCGGAGCGCATCAGCTACCGGATGACCGGCTGTCCCAACGGCTGCGCCCGGCCCTACCTCGGTGACGTCGGCATCGTGGGCACCACCCTGGGCAAGTACGACGTCTTCCTCGGCGGCGACTCCGGCGGCACCCGGCTCAACCAGCTGTACGCCGGCAACGTCCCGTTCGCCGAGATCGTCGCGCTGCTGCGCGGTCCGCTCACCGCGTTCCGCGACGAGCGCCGTCGCACCGAGAGCTTCGGCGGCTGGTGCCATCGCACCGGCCTCACGGCGCTGCGCGATCGCTTCGGAGTGGCGCCGCCGCCCCCGCTGCGCCTGCCGGTGCTCGATCGAGCCGCACCCGAACACCGTGGCGCCGCGGTACCAGTGTGACCACCTGCCGCCGGGCCGGCTCGAGGGAGGCGCTGGCGGCGCGCAGCCGCACCGAGGTGAGCACGGTGCGCAGCACCACCCGCATCTCCATGGTGGCGAAGGCCGCTCCCAGGCAGCGCCGGGTGCCGCCGCCGAACGGCAGCCAGGCGTGGGCGTCGGGGCGGTGCCCGAGGAAGCGCTCCGGCCGGAAGGCGAGCGGCTCCGGGTAGGTCTCCGGCCGGCGCTGCAGCAGGTGGATGCTGAGCACGGCGACCACGCCCCGCGGCAGCTCGACCCCGCCGACGGTTCTCGGCGCCCGGAGGTGGCGGCCGATCTCCGGCACCACCGGGCGCAGCCGCAGCGACTCGCGGATCACCGCGTCGAGGAGCGCATCGCCGCCGCCCTCGAGCTCGGCGATGACCCGCTCCAGCACGGCGGGGTGGTGCAGGAGAAGGTCGACGGTCCACGCCAGCGCCGCCGCGGTGGTCTCGTGCCCGGCCACGATCACGGTGAGCAGCTCGTCGTACACCTCGACATCGCGGAGCGCAGAGCCGTCGGGACGGCGCGCCAGCAGGAGCATCGAGAGGATGTCGGAGCGCCGCTCGGCACCGGCGGTGACGCGACGCTCGCGGATGGTGGCGAGCACCGCCTCGCGCAGCCGCGTCCGGGCGGTGACGAACCCCGCCCAGGGGGTGAGCGGACCCAGGTCACGCCGGAAGGCGGGCATGATCAGCAGCCGCCGGGCGGCGTAGCCGAGGAGGGCGGCGACGGCGCCGCGCAGCTCCGCCAGCCGTCCGCCCTCGACCCCGAGGACGGCGCGCAGGATGACCTCCAGGGTGATCTCGCGCATCCGCTCCCAGATCGAGAAGGCCGCGTCGCCGGGCCAGGAGCGCAGGCTGCTCCGAGTCACCTCGGTGATCAGCTCGGCGTGGTCGCGCAGCCGCTCGCCGTGGAGGGGCGGCAGCAGCAGCCGCCGCTCCTCGAGGTGACGGTCGCCGTCGAGCAGGAGCAGCGAGTTGGCGCCGAGCACCGCGCCGAGGTCGTGGGCGTTGACGTCGCCGGCGGTCGCCTGGTCGGGAGCCGCGGAGAGGATGTCGCGTGCCGCCTCCGGGCTGCTGAAGCAGACCAGGGTGTGCCCGTCCGCGAGGCGGAGGGTGAAGCACTCGCCGTGACGCCGCCGGCAGGCGCCGAGGAACGCGATGTTGTGGAAGGCGAGCAGGAATGCCTGGGCGGCGGCCGGCAGCCGGGGACCGGGCGGCAGGGGCATGGGGCGCCGGATCGTAGCACCGCTGCGGCCGCGCTCCGGCCGCAGCGGTGCGATCCGCGTGAACTCCTCCGTCTACGGAAGCGACGTCCGGGCGTTGACGGTGGCGATCACGTACGGGACGGCCCTGTCGAAGTCGGTCCGGTCCTCCTCGCCGACGTACAGGTTCAGCGTGCGGCTGCCGGCGGGACTGCCGTTGCGGTCGGTGACCACCCAGTCGGGCGCGGAGAGGCGGGCGCAGTCGCCCGCGCCCGGGGCCTGTCTGGTGGTGGCGTCGACGCCGCAGTCGAGCACCTTGACGTGGGTGCCGAGGGGCACGCCGTCGTCGGCGGCGGCGGAGACGAACGGCCGCAGCGGGTTGCCCGCGGCATCGCTCGCCGAGGTGTCGAGCGAGTAGCCGCCCTCGGGGTCCCAGGCGAGGAAGTTCCCCGCATACCTCCCGCTGGTGATCCGGCCGGTGCCCTCGTCCTTCACCCTGGCGACGAAGTCGTCGGGATAGCTGCCCAGCGGGGTGGTCCCGTTGCTGCACTCGTTGGCGTCGAGGCCGCAGCCGGTGACCGGCACCGGGTTCCCGTGGTGGAAGGACTCCACCGCGGTGTAGTAGGCGGCGAGCCTCCAGCCCGGCGGCCCCTGAGTTCCCGGCACGGCGGTCGCGGCGCTGCCGTGGCCGGTGGGGGTGCCGGCATTCACGCTTCCGCCGGGAGACGAGCTGCCGCAGGACACCGCCGCGGCACCGAGGACGGCCAGCAGCAGCGCATGGCGTCGCAACATCTGAACACCGCCTTCCTGAGGGTTGGGCGCGCGCCGTCGATCATCTGCGCGCCCCGGTAGAACGCCGGATCCGAGGGGAACCTGCGTGGAGCGCTCGCCCTCAGTCGCCCCCGGCGGGGTGGAGGCGTCCGCCGCGGCGGACCACGGCGAGGATCCGGCGGGCGGTGCCGCGCCCGGGGACGGCGCGGCGGGACGGCTCCCGCACGCCTCCCCGCCGGGTGCCGGAGACCGCCTCCAGATAGGCGACGACGCTGACCACCCGAGGGGTCACCGTCCGGGTGCCGGTGGCGTCGACCTCCTCGACTCGACAGGCCGCGTGCGTGAGCCCGAGGGCCTCGGAGAACAGTCGTGCGGACACGGTCGCACACGCGTCCATCGCCGCCTCGTGGTAGAGCCATTCCGGGTCGCGGGCGATGGCGGTCGGCGGGACCGCGGCCCAGTCGATGGAGTCGCAGAACGCCCGGAGGCTGGCCTCGTGCCGGCGTGCGTCGGCCCAGAGGACCCGCGGCGTCACCGTCCTCGCCGAGTACGTCATGGCCATG
>JAXDLS010000468.1:0-4839 GCA_034666485.1 Chloroflexota bacterium | reverse complement strand
TGGAGCCTGGCGGGCGCCGCTCCACCAGCACCCGCACCACCTCCGGGATGACGTCGCCGGCCTTGTGCAGGACCACCGTGTCACCCACGCGCACGTCCTTGCGCGCCACCTCGTCCTCGTTGTGGAGGGTGGCACGGCGCACCGTGGTCCCCGCCACCTGGGCCGGCTCGAGCACCGCGACCGGGGTGGCCGCGCCGGTGCGGCCGACCGAGACCATGATGTCGAGGACGGTGGTCTCCACCGCCTCCGGGGGGAACTTGTAGGCGGTGGCCCAGCGGGGCGAGCGGGCCACCGCGCCGAGCTCGGCCTGGAGCGCCAGCGAGGCCACCTTGACGACCACCCCGTCGGTGTCGTAGTCGAGGTCGTGGCGCCGTTCCCGCCACTCCTCGACGTAGGCCACGATGCCGTCGATGTCGCCGACCACGCGCCGGTGCGGATTGGTGGGCAGCCCGAGGCGGTCGAGGGCGTCGAGCACCCCGGCCTGGGTGTCCGCGTCGCCCGGCGGGTCGATGGCGTACATGAACGCGCGCAGCCCGCGCCGCGCGGTGATCCGCGGGTCGAGCTGGCGGACCGCGCCCGCGGCGCCGCTGCGGGGGTTGGAGTAGCGCGGCCTGCCCTGCTCGTCGAGGTCCGCATTGAGCCGGGCGAAGCTGCTCTTGGGCAGGAACACCTCGCCACGCACCTCGATCTCCGGGGGAACCCCGCCGACCCCGGCACGCAGCCGCGTGGGGATGGAGCGCACGGTGCGGAGCTGGGCGGTGACGTCCTCCCCCTGGAGGCCGTTGCCGCGGGTGGCCCCGCGCGCCAGCTGGCCGTCTCGATAGCTGAGCGAGACGGCCAGCCCGTCGATCTTCAGCTCGCAGACGTAGGCGTCGACGCTCCCCACCAGCCGCTCGACCCGGCGGACGAACTCCTCGACCTCCTCGGTGCCGAAGGCGTTGGAGAGCGACAGCATGGGGGTGCGGTGGGCGACCTTGATGAAGGCCTCGACGGGCGCCGCGCCCACCCGCTGGGTCGGCGAGTCGGGCGTCTGCAGCTCGGGATGCAGCTCCTCCAGGGTCTGCAGCTCGCGGAAGAGCGCGTCGTACTCCGCGTCCTCGATCTCCGGCGAGTCGAGCACGTAGTAGCGGTGGGCATGGTGCTCGACCAGGCGGACCAGCTCGGCGTGGCGGGCGCGGAAGCCGTCGGGGCCCATGGAGCGCGCGGTCAGGCGTCGCCGAGCGGGGCGGCCGGTTCCTCCCGCTCCAGCGAGTCGAGGATGGAATGCGCCTGCGCCGCGTCCCAGCCGTCGAGCACCGAGAGCAGCCCGGCGAGCGGGGCGACATGGCGGAGCTGGAGCGCGTCGCCCGCCTGGCGTGCGCAGACCCCGATGGTGGAGAGCAGGTAGGTGCGCAGCAGTCCCGCCGGCTCGCGCTCGACCGCCTGGGAGTGGATGTGGGCGAGGGCGCAGAGGGTGATCCGGGAGGGCTCGATGCCGGCCTCGGCGGCGAGGCGGCGGGCCGCCTCCGAGCGCTCCGCAGGGTCGGTGGCGGAGAGGAGCTGCGCGGCGAGCTGGCACTGCGGCCGGCTGAGCGCACCGTAGAGCTCGTCATGGTTGCAGACGATGCAGCCGTAGCGGTGCAGCGGCACGACGTGGAGCAGGCACCGCCCGAACCTGCGGGCGATCTCGGCCTCCACGCTCTCCGAGGACGGGGTTGCGGCATCGAACCCCAGGACCGCGGTGCGGAGCCGGTCCAGCAGCTCCTGGACCCTCGGCACGTTGGGACGCACCTCGAAGAGCCCGATCCACCAGCCGCCGTCCAGGCTGTCGACAGCGCGGAGCAGGAAGGCCCGCTTCTCCTCGGGCTCGCCCTCCCAGGGGATCTCCTCGAGGGCGATGGTGTCGACCTCCCGGCCGTAGACGCTGATGTCGTGCCACGCGATCCAGGAGGTGGCGGCGCGCTCGGCGCGAACCCTGGCGCGGCGGGCCGCGCCCACCGCGAGCACGGTGACGACCTGGGAGATCAGCACCTCGCCGGCCTCGATGGCCCGCGGCGCGCCCCGCTCGGACCAGGTGATCGACGCGGCCATCAGTCCTCCAGCACCTCCAGCGCGGCGTCCGCGACGGCGAAGATCCTGACACCGGCGCCGAAGCGGATGACCACCTCCTCGCCGGCGCGGGTCATGGTGCTCTTGAGGATGATGCCGCTCCCGTAGCGGGCGTGGCCCACCCGCATCCCCTCGCGATAGCGCTGCGGCGCGAT
Source organism: Chloroflexota bacterium (assembly GCA_034666485.1). Taxonomy (GTDB): domain Bacteria; phylum Chloroflexota; class Dormibacteria; order Aeolococcales; family Aeolococcaceae; genus CF-96. Next base: position 2,596 of record JAXDLS010000468.1, on the reverse strand, counting down.
CTCCACCGGGTTGGGCCGCACCGCGTGCGCGTGCATGGCGGCGCGCACCGCCCCCGGCGTGCGCGGGGCGGTGGGAGCCGCCGTGCCGGGCCGCCGCGGCATCTCCAGCAGCTCCCGGGGGAGCTCGTCGAGGAAGCGGGAGGCGGCGGCGAGCTGCGGACTGCCGTAGAGGTGGCGCCGGAAGGCGTGGAGGAGGTAGAGCCGGCGCTGCGCCCGGGTGATGCCGACGTAGGTGAGGCGGCGCTCCTCGGCGATGCCGCTCTCCCCCGCCTCGAGGGCGCGGATGTGCGGCAGCAGCCCCTCCTCCATCCCGGCGATGAACACCACCGGAAACTCCAGCCCCTTGACCTGGTGGAGGGTGATCAGGGTCACCCCGGCGGCGGCGCCGTCGAGGCTGTCGACATCGGCGACCAGGGCGACCTGCTCGAGGAAGCGGGTCAGCCCGTCGGGCGGCGCGACCTCGGCATGCTCGGCGGCCAGTCCCGCCAGCTCGGTGACGTTGGCCCAGCGCTCCTCGCCCTCGGGGGTGCCGTCACGGAGATGGTCGCGGTAGCCGCTCTCGGTGAGCACCCGCTCGAGCAGCTGGGGCAGGGGCAGGGCGGTCGCCGCCGCGCGCAGCCCCTCGATGAGCCGGCGGAAGCCCTCGAGCGCCGCGGTCGCCGCCGGCCCGATACCCTCGGCGTCCTGCAGCGACGCCACCGCCTCGAACGGGGTCACCCCCCGCCGCCGCGCCAGCCGCTCCACCTCGGCGACGGTCTTGTCGCCGATCTTGCGCCGGGGCACGTTGACGATGCGGCCGAAGGAGACGGCGTCGCGGGGGTTGGCGATCAGCCGCAGGTAGGCGAGGACGTCCTTGATCTCGCGCCGCTCGTAGAAGCGCACCCCGCCGACGAGCCGGTAGGGGGTGCCCCGGCGCAGCATCGCGTCCTCGAGCGCGCGGGACTGCGCGTTGGTGCGGTACAGCACCGCGCAGTCGGAGAGCGACACCCCCTCCCGGGCCACCAGGCGGTCGATCTCCGCGCAGATGGTCAGCGCCTCCTCCTGCTCGTCGTAGACGGAGATCAGCTGCACCTTCTCGCCCGCTCCCTGGTCGGTCCAGAGCTTCTTCGGCGCACGGTCGGGGTTGTTGCGGATCACCGCGTGGGCGGCGTCGAGGATCCCCTGGGTGGAGCGGTAGTTCTGGTCGAGGGTGACCACGGTGGCGTCGGGATGGTCGCGCTCGAACTCCAGGATGTTGCGCACGTCGGCGCCTCGCCAGCCGTAGATGGAGTTGTGGGTGACGATGCCGTTGGCGACGAGATTGTGAGTGGGCTCGACGTCGAGGTCGTACACCGGCACCTCCAGCCGGACGCGCTCGACGGTCTCGACGACGTCGTAGCCACCCTCCTCGTCGAACATCGCCATCCCCGGATGGACCGCGGCGGCGGGAAGGAGGGGAAGGCCCAGTGCCTCGAGTACCTGCCTCGTCGCTGTGACCGCCCCCCCCACGGCGCGCATCGGGCGAACCGCAGGAGAGCCTGGCGTCGGGGAACCGGCGAGGTGGGTGTGCTCCGGGGTGCTGACCAGGCTGCGACCGGCTCGGGTGGTGATCCGCACCACCGCCGCGGCCTCGCGACGGGCGGTGCGCACCACCGTGGCGGCGCGGAAGTCGCCACTGCCAAAGCAGGAGCGGACGGCGTCGCCCACCCGCACGTCCTCGATGCGTCGCCGGCTGCCGTCGGCCATGCTGACCAGGGTCCCCTCGACGAGACACTGATCGTCGTCTCCCACCACGGTCAGGTTGCGGCGGCGTTCGGTGAGCAGGGCGACCATCACGTACTGGGCGTGGTTGGTGTCCTGGTACTCGTCGACGAGGACGTGCTTGAAGCGCTCGTTGTAGTGCTCGCGGAGCGGCTCGACGTCGCGGAGCAGCTGCACCGCACGGAGCAGCAGGTCGTCGAAGTCGAGCGCGCCGGCGGCGTGCATGTCGCGCTCGTAGGCGGTGTAGACCTTCGCCACCTGGGCGCCGAGGTAGCCCCGGGCATCGGGGGAGCCCGCGTAGGCGGCGGCGTCCATCAGCTCGTTCTTGGCGGCGCTGATGGCGTGCCCGATCTGGCTCGGTGGATAGCGCTTGGCGTCGACCCCGGCGACCTCGGAGGCGCGGCGCAGCGCCACCACCCGGTCGGCCTCGTCGTAGATGACGAAGCTGGCAGGAACGCCGATGCTCTCGCCGTCGCGGCGGAGCAGGCGGGCGCCGAGGGCGTGGAAGGTGCCGAGCCACATCCCCGAGGCGCTCCCGCCGACCAGCTCCTCGATGCGGGTGCGCATCTCCCGCGCCGCCTTGTTGGTGAAGGTGACGGCGAGGATCTCCGACGGTTTCGCCCTGCCCGTCGCCACCAGGTGGGCGATGCGGCAGGTGAGCACCCGGGTCTTGCCGCTGCCCGCGCCGGCGAAGATCAGCAGCGGCCCGTCGGGCGCCTCGACGGCGCGGCGCTGCGCCTCGTTGAGCCCGTCGAGAAGGTCGGTCGGCACGGTGGACGCGGTCACGGCGCCACGGTAGCGCAGCGAGGACCACCCGCAGGCGGGGCGGCCGGCGTGGCCGCCCCGGGCCCTGCTA
>JAXDLS010000467.1:0-3909 GCA_034666485.1 Chloroflexota bacterium | reverse complement strand
TCCCCTCCCGCGGCAGAACCGCCGGCATCTCCACCGGCGGCAGAACAGCCGGCAAAAACAAAGGGACCGACCCGATCGGGTCGGTCCCCGGTGCCGAGTACCTCGGCGCCCGGCCGGCGGCCGGGATTGTCGTCGCCCCCGAAGGGGCAACGGAGGGTGCGGAGCCCACTGGTCGACGTCGGGCGATGCTGCGCCGGCGCTCCCCGCACGGAGCCTGCCGCTCCGTGAGATATGGTGCCGGTGGTCGGCCACCGGCGGCACGCGGCGGGAGCCCGGGCCGTCGACCGGGGCGCTAGCCCTCCGCCCGTCCGCGCCTCAGGCGCTGCCAGACGGTACGCATCACAGAGTTCGTCAACCTCCGTCTGCGAAACCGATGCGGTCGTGAGCAACGATACCGTGCTCGCTCCCGGTGTCAAGGGCCTTCGGTCTCGCGTCATGGTTCTGCAAGGTGGCGGTCGGATATTGTGGTCCGCCACCTCACCCGCTTCAGGGGAAGACCCAGCATGCGCATCCTCGTCGCCGAGGACGAACCCGGCCTCCTCGACGTGCTGGTGCGCGGCCTCAGCGAGAGCGGCTACCTGGTCGACGCCGTCGGCCGCGGCGACGACGCCCTGCAGCAGCTGAAGTTCTACGACTACGACGTCGCCATCATCGACTGGCGGATGCCGGGGATGGCCGGGGTGGAGGTGGTGGCGGCGGCGCGCCGGCTGAAGCGGCCCACCGCGATCATCATGCTCACCGCGATGGACCGGCCCCCCGACCGCATCGCCGGCCTCGACGCGGGGGCGGACGACTACCTGGTCAAGCCGTTCGACTTCGGCGAGCTGCTCGCCCGCGTCCGCGCGGTGCAGCGGCGCCCCCGCGGCGTCGACGAGCCGGTGCTGGGGCGCGGCCGGCTGCGCCTCGACCCGGCGCGCCGCGAGATCGAGCTCGACGGGCGCCCCGTCAGCCTCACCGTCACCGAGTTCAACATCCTCGAGCTGCTCATGCGCCGCTACCCCGCGGTCGTCGACCGCCGGCTCATCGCCCAGCACGCCTGGCCCGACGAGACCGATCCGCTGGGCTCCAACGCCATCGACGTGGCGATGAGCCGGCTGCGCGCCAAGATCCCGGACTCGGGCACCCGCATCGCCACCGTGCGCGGCACCGGGTACCGGCTGGAGGAGGGGTGAACGAGCGCCTGAGCTCGGCGGCCGAGGCCGGCCGGCGCTGGGTGCACACCGTGCCGACCCAGGTGGCGCTGCGGTCCACCGCCGCGGTCGCCACCGTCTACCTCCTGCTCAGCATGGCGGTCGTGCTCATCGTCGGCCACAACCTCGCCGCCAGCGTCGACCAGCGCATCGCCACCGGCCTCAGGTCGATGGTGACCTACGGCCGTCCGTCCGCGCCCCGGCAGCCCGCCCAGGGGGTGCCCGGCTTCGGGGATCTGCTCGGCGGCCGCTTCGGCACCCCGCTGCTCGCCTGGGTGTTCGACCCCGACGGCAACGAGCAGCCCCAGCTGGAGACCCGCCCGCCTCCCCCCCTGCCGGCGAGCGCCCGGCAGGTGACCGGTCCCAAGACGGTCAGCGTGGGAGGGACGGAGGTGCGCGTCATGGGCAGCGCCTTCCCCCTGCGGTACTCGGTCGACGGGCCCGTCGTCGACGGCTGGGTGGTGGTCGGCCAGTCGACGGCGGGCATCGCCCAGGCGCGGGACACCATCGTCGTCGCCGAGGCGGTGGTGTTCCCCATCCTCGTCCTGCTGGTCTTCTTCGGCGCCCTCGCCGTTGGCCACCGCGTCGCCCGCCCCATCGAGCGGGCGCGCCGGCGACAGCTGGAGTTCACCGCCGACGCCTCCCACGAGCTGCGCACCCCGCTCTCGGTGATCGAGGCGGAGGCGACGCTCGCACTGAGCCGGCCGCGCGAGGCCGACTCCTACCGGGCCAGCTTCGCCCGCGTCGACGTCGAGAGCAAGCGGCTGCGGCGGCTGGTCGACGACCTGCTCTGGCTGGCCCGCTTCGACGCCGCGCCCGACCCGCCCGACGCCGAGCTGGTCGACCTCGGGGTGCTCGCCGCCGGCGCCGTGGAACGCTTCCGGCCGGTCGCGGAGCGCCGCTCCCAGCGCATCTCCGGCGCCGTCACCGGTCCCGCGGCGCCGATGATCACCGCCCCGCCGGACTGGCTCGACCGCCTCCTGGGGGTGCTCCTCGACAACGCCTGCCGCTACAGCGGCGAGGCCGGTGAGGTGCGGGTGAGCGTCGCCACCGACGGCTCTCAGGTCCGCGTCAGCGTCGAGGACTCCGGGCCCGGCATCGCCCCGGAGCAGCGTGAGCAGGTCTTCGACCGCTTCCACCGCGCCAGCACCACGCCGGGCGGCGCCGGGCTGGGGCTGGCCATCGGCGACGCCGTGGTCCGCGCCACCGGCGGCCGGTGGACGGTCGGCGACTCGCCCCTCGGCGGCGCCGCCATGACCGTGGTCTGGCCCCGGGCCGCGGCCGAGCGCACCGCGCGCGCCGACGACGGGCACCCTGCGGCGGAGCCGTCGGCTCCCTGGTCGCCGGCTGTCACCGATTCGAAAGGAACCGGTTCGTAGCCTGGGCCCATCGACAGGCCCAGTCACAAGGGACGAACCGATGGGGTATCGCGACTTCTCGAACGGACCGGCCGGCCATCTGGAGTGGGTGCACGGGTTGTTCACCCTGCTGGTGGTCATCGCCATCGTCGCCGGGGTGGTGCTGATCGCCCGTCACTGGCGCCAGCCGGTGCCGCCGCCCGCCGCCAGCGCGACCCCACCGAGCCCCGCCCTCCACGAGCTCGACCTGCGCTACGCGCGCGGCGAGATCGACCGGGCCGACTACCTGGAGCGCCGCGCCGACATCGCCGGCGCCGTCGCGCCGGCCGCGCCGCCCTCCTGAGCGGCGCCTCGATCCCGTCACCCTCATCCTCCTCAGAGGCTCTGACCGCCGGCGCGTTCGGCGGGCTGGCGGGCCTCCCCCGCACCCTCGGCCGCTCCGTCGCGGACAGCTCCCCCCGGCACCGGCGCGGCTGCCGGTGACAGCTCGGTCACGCCGGCGGGCTGTCATGGAGTTGAAAGAGAGAGACCGCGAGCATGACGGCGCACACGGCACCCCGCCCTGACGGGGCCGTTCACACAGGGGCCACCTCGATGAAGCTGACCGTCCGCCGCCGCCTGGTGGTGCCCGCTGCCGTCGCCGTCGCCGTCGCCGGTGGCGGGGCGGCGCTGGTGGCGCAGCACGGCGCCTCCGGGTCGACCCAGTACCGCACCGCGGTGGCGACGCTGGGGACGGTGATCCAGACGATCTCGCTCTCCGGCAACCTCGCCCCGGTCGGCGAGACCGACCTCGACTTCGGCTCCTCGGGACGCGTGACCGCGGTCGACGTCCACCCCGGTCAGGCGGTGACCGCCGGCCAGGCGCTCGCCTCCATCGACCCCGCCGCGCTCCAGGCGGCGCTCACCCAGGCCCAGGCGACGCTGGCCAGCGCCCAGGCGCGGCTCTCCCTCGACCAGGCGGGACCGTCGGCGCAGACCCTCGCCCAGTCCCAGGCGGCGGTGCGCACCGCTCAGACCCAGCTGCAGGGGGCGCAGACCGCGCTCGCCGACACCCAGCTGATCGACCAGAGCTCGATCGGCTCGGCGCAGAACGCGTTCACCGCCGCGCAGGCGAGGCTGCGCGCCGACCAGGCCAACCCCTGCCCGTCGAGCCCGTCGCCCTCCCCCAGCCCCGCGGCGAGCCCCTCGCCCGGCAGCTGCGCCACCCCGCAGCAGCTCGGCTCCGACACCGCCGCGGCGACCGCGGCCCGGGACGGGGTCGGCTCGGCCCAGGCCAAGGCACAGCAGAGCGAGCACCAGGCGCAGAGCCAGCTGAGCGCGGCCCAGCTGCAGCTCCAGAACGCCCAGGCCTCGCTCGCCGC
>JAXDLS010000466.1:0-3627 GCA_034666485.1 Chloroflexota bacterium | reverse complement strand
GGTGCTGGTGGTCGGCCAGGGCCCGGCGACCGCCGCGCTCGCCTACCAGCTGTACGCCGCCGACGACCCCGACTGCTGTCCCACCCTGGGCAAGGCGGCGGTGCGCTTCCGCCTCGACGGCGGGCGGGTGCTCCACCGCATCGACCCGCTGCCCGCGGACACCGCCCGGCGCGCCTGCTGTGCGAGCGGCCCCACGCCCGCGGCCGAGCCCGTCCCGCCGGGCTCGCGGCGTCAGTAGCCGGGGGCGCCTCCCACGTCGCCGCAGAGGATCGGGTCGAAGTCGGTCTGACCCGCGCTCACCGCGGTGGTGCGGTGGACGTTGACGTACCAGATGCCGGTGGGGATCGAGCTCACCTCGCTCACCGTCGCGGTCAGGGTGGCGTGGCCGCCGGAGTCGGCGGTCAGCCTGGGCAGCGGGTGAATCACCGCGCCCTGGCTGGCGCAGCTGCCGAGGTGGATGTCGACCGCGTGCGAGCTCGAGGGCCTGAGCCCGGTGACGTCGAGCACCACCCTGAGCGTGCCGCCCCGGATGGTCAGCTGCGCCGTTCCCGAGGCAGTCTGGTCCGGGCTGCCCGGCGGGCTGGTCGGCGGCGGGCCCTGCTGCAGCTGCACCGCGACGTGTGCGCCCCGGGCGGGGTTGGCGACGTCACCGCAGACGATCGGCTCGAACTGCGCGTCGGGGGTCAGGTTGGGCCCGTTGTGGACGTTGACGTACCAGGCGGCGTCGGGGATGCCCGCCTCCCTGTTGGCGGAGACCGCGGTGACCGCGTCGGCGACGCCGTGGCCGTCGGCCTGGACGTTGTTCAGCGGGTACGCGACCGCGCCCTGCTGCTCGCAACGGCCGGAGTGGATGTGGGCGGGATGGACGCTGTTGGGGGCGAGGCCGGTGAGGCGGACCTCGACGGTGAGCGTCCTCGCCGCCGCGTCGTAGGCGAGCGTCGCCTCCCCGCTGGGAACGTGCCGCAGCGGCACGACGGCGCTGCTCACCCCGGCGGCGGTGGTCGAGCCGGCGGTGGTCTGGGTGCCCGTCGAGGAGCCGGATGACGCTCCGCAGGCGGCGAGCGCGCCCAGGGCGAGGGTCGCGATCAGGGCGCCGATGCCGCTGCGGGGCATGGTCTCGACCTCCCGGTGGTCCGAAGCGGCGCACAGCCTACTCCGGGCGCCACACCCGCATCGCCCCCGGTGGGGGGCGAGGCCGGGCGCCCCCGGGGGGTGCTCCCGTGCCCGTACTCTCTGGGGCCCATGCCCCAGGCCAGCGTCAGCAGCGCGCTCCATGACCTCGCCGGCAGGCGGCTGCGCCTGTGCCCGCGGCCGCGGGGAGGCTAGCGGCGATGCTCCCTCCCGATCGGCTCGAGGTGGTGATGCTCTCGCTCGAGGGCCCGGACCGGTACAGCCAGGCGGGCGGCCTGGGGGTGCGCGCTCGCGAGCTCTGCCGGGCGCTCGCCGCCGCCGGCGTGCGCACCACGCTGGTCTTCGCCGGCGACCCCGCGCTGCCCGCCGAGGAGGTCGACCAGGGGGTGCGCCTGGTGCGCTGGGCGCAGCCGGTCAGCGCCCGCCATCCGCTCGGCGTCTACCAGGGCGAGGAGGAGATCATCGCCGACCTCGAGACCCACCTTCCCGGCTGGCTCGCCCACGAGGTGGTGGGTCCGGCGAGCCGTCGCGGCCACACCGTGGCGCTGCTCGCCGAGGAGTGGCAGACCGCGGGCACCGCGCTCGCCGCCAGCGACCGCCTCCACGCCCTGGGCCTGCGCAACCGCTGCGCGGTGCTCTGGAACGCCAACAACACCTTCGGCTTCGACCGCGTCGACTGGAACCGGATCGGCTACGTCGCCGCGGTCACCACCGTGAGCCGCTACATGCGCGGGCTGATGCTGCCGTGGAGGGTGAACCCTCTGGTGATCCCCAACGGCATCCCCGAGGCGGCACTCGAGCCCGTCGACCCCAGGGCGGCCGCGCTGATCGCGAGCGCCGCCGACACCCCCTGCCTCGGCTTCAAGATCGGCCGCTTCAGCCCCGACAAGCGCTGGCACCAGGCGATCAGCGCGGTCGCCGCGCTGCGGGCCCGCGGCATCCCCGCCCGGTTGCTGATGCGCGGCGGCATCGAGCCCTTCGGGGGTGACGTGCTCGGCCACGCCCACCGCCTCGGCCTGGCCGTGGCCGACTGGTTCGAGCCCATCGACGGCGCCGCGGCGGTCGCGACCGCGCTCGCCGACAGCGCCGGCGCTCCCCTGGTGCATCTGCGCAGCTTCCTGCCCGACACCGCCATCCCGGCGATCTATGCCGGCGCCACGGCGGTGCTCGCCAACTCCGGTCACGAGCCCTTCGGGCTGGTGGGACTGGAGGCGATGGCGGCCGGCGGGGTGGCGGTGGTGGGTTCGACCGGCGAGGAGTACGCCCGTCCCTACGCCAACGCGGTGGTGGTGGAGACCGACGACGGCGCCGAGGTGGCGGGGGCGTTGCGCGGCCTGGTGGAGCGCCCCGAGCTCGGCGAGCGGTTGCGCCGCGCCGGCCGCCGCGACGCCGCCGAGTTCGGCTGGCCGCGGGTGGTCGAGGGACTGCTGGAGCGGCTGCGCTTCGTCTGCGAGCACCAGGGGGTGGCCGTCGCCGGATAGCGCCCGGTGCGGGGACGGTCGCCGGCCTCGAGCCTCAGCGTTCGCGCAGCTCTCCCGGCACGGCGCTGAGCTCGACCATCCGGTCGCCCTGGAGAACCCGCAGCTCGAGCGGCCGGCCGATCGCCCCCGCGACCATGAGCCGCTGCAGGTCGCCGGCGCCGCGCACGGGGATGCCGTCCACCTCGAGCAGGAGGTCGCCGGCGCGCAGCCCGGCGCGCGCCGCGGGGCTGCCCTCGACCACCTCGGCGACGCCGATGGCGGTGGTGCGCCCGACCTGGCGGGCGGTGCGGGGCGGCAGCGGACGGGTGGCCCCGGCGACGCCGAGGTAGGCACGGCGCACCCGCCCCTTGGCGAGCAGCTCTCCGAGGATGCGCTGGGTGGTGTCGTTGACCGGCACCGCCAGGCCGAGGCCCACGCCGGCCACCGCGGTGTTGACCCCGACCACCCGGCCGGCGCTGTCGGCGAGGGCGCCGCCGGAGTTGCCCGGGTTCAGCGCCGCATCGGTCTGGATGACGTTCTCGACCACCCGGCTCACCGTGCCCGAGCGGGTGACCATCGAGCGTCCCAGCGCGCTCACCACCCCCGCGGTGACCGAGCCGCCGTAGCCGAGCGGGGTGCCCACCGCGACCACCAGCTGGCCCACGCGGAGCCGGTCGGCGTCGCCGAGGGTGGCGGGGGCCAGGTCGTGTGCGGCGACCCGCACCATGGCGAGGTCGGAGAGGCGGTCGCTGCCCACGACCGTGAACTCGAGCTCACGGCCGTCGAGGAAGGCGGCGACACCCCCGCGCGCCCCCTCGACGACGTGCGCCGAGGTGAGCAGGTGGCCGTCGGGGGTGAGCACCACCGCCGACCCGCCCCCGGCCGGGCGGATGCCGCGGCCGGGGACGTGCCGGTCGACGCGGAGGCCGGCCACCGAGCGGAGCATCCGCTCCGCCACGGTGGTGACCACCAGCGAGTAGGCGTCGAGCGCGGCGGCGCCGGCGGGATCGTCCTGCGGGTCGAGGGCGAGGGCCAT
>JAXDLS010000465.1:0-2723 GCA_034666485.1 Chloroflexota bacterium | reverse complement strand
GGTCGAGCTCGCTGAAGTTGGTCGGCACCCCGGTCACGAACTGGCGCTTGCCGAGCAGCGTCTCGAGCTGGGTCCAGGTGTCCTTGAGCACCGGTGCGACGTGGGTGGCCTCGGTGACCCGGCGCTGGTCGGCGAGTCCGTAGACGCGCTGCTCGGCGCGGTCGACGGCCTCGGTGGCGCTCAGCGACTCGTCGAAGCCGAGCGTGGCCAGGTCGCCCCCGGCGGTGATCAGCCGGCGCTTGAGCGCCCGCTCGTAGACGATGTCGGCCCAGTGCTGGATGCTCGCGGCGGTGAAGACGCTGGCGCTGAGCTCGGCGAGGTACTCGACGCCGCCGGACTGGGAGAGCGCCCCGTTGCGCTCCAGCTGGGAGCGGAGCATGAGCGGGTCGATCGGCTGCCCCTGGTCGGCGAGGATCAGCGAGGCGCGGTAGATGTGACCGTGCCGCTCCGAGTAGAAGTCCTCGGGGACCAGCCGGTCGCGCACCATCGCCACCGCGTTGGGGTCGAGCATCAGCGCTCCCAGCACCGAGACCTCGGCCTCGTGGTCGTGGGGAAGCGTCCTCCCGACCGGCGGTGTCGAGGTGATCACCGCCCCCCCTCCGCCGGCACCCCCGGGTGGGGCGGTGGGATCACTTGGCGGCGACGACCACGCGCAGCGTCGCCGTCACCTCGGCGTGGAGGTTGAGGGTGACCTCGTGGGGGCCCAGCGAGCGGATCGGGGGCTCGACCTCGATCCTGCGCTTGTCGACGTCGATGCCCGCCTCGCGCTTGAGCTGCTGCGCGATGTCGGCGTTGGTCACCGAGCCGAAGAGGCGGCCGCCCTCACCCGCCTTGGCGTAGAGGGTGACGGTGATCCGGCGCAGCCGGTTCTCGATCTCGCGGGCGTCGGTGAGCGCCTTCTCGGCCCGCCGCCGTGCCGCCTCCTCCCGCTGGCGGATCTGGTCGACGACCTTGTCGTCGGCGACCACGGCGAGATGCTTGGGGAAGAGGTAGTTGCGAGCGAACCCCGGAGACACCTCCTTGACGTCGCCGGGCTTCGCAGTTCCCGTCACTTCCTGCAGGAACAGTACCTTCAACGTGTCACTCCGGAGGTCCGCTGGTCGGCGGGGGGTGAGCTGGCGGTGTCGGACTCCCACGACCAGCGCCGGCGCGCGAACGCGGGGTCGCCGGCGGCGGAGGCGGGCAGGCCGGGGCCCGCGTCGGTCTCGGGGTGGGAGGGCCTGCGGTCGATGGGCAGGCGGCGGCTGAGGGCGACGGCGACGCGCCTCCCCGCCTCGACGTCCTGGTCGAAGCGGCTCTCGTGGCGGCGGATGGCGGCCTCGTGCTCGGCGACGACCGCGTCGGGGGCCGCCCCGATGAAGAGGCGGCTGGCGAGCAGGCTCAGGGCGAGGATGTCCATCTCCCCGACCACCGGGATCCACGCCGGGAGGTTGATGTAGGGGGTGACGATGAGTCCCAGCGCCGCGCCCAGGGCCGCCTTGTTGCGCACCGGCACCCGCGGGTCGAGCCAGAGGCAGTAGGCGAGCTTGAGGTTGCGTGGGAGGTCGAGCAGGAGGCGCTTCAGGAAGCGCACGCGGCCGAGCATGGGGAGCATATGGTACCCACCCGGGTCGTCGAGACTGTGCGGTCAGCTGTCCTCGAGCAGCCCGGGGTGGTCGCGCACCCAGGCCTCGGCCGCGACGCCGTCGCCGGGTGGGATCTCGCCCTCGAGCACCGCCTCGATCAGCGCGCGCAGCACCCGGCCCACCCAGGGCCCGCCGCCGCGGCCGCCCAGCCGCATGATCGTGCCCCCGTCGAGGGGCGGGGCCAGCCGCGAGAAGCCGCCGTCCCGGTCGAGCCGCTCCATGCGCCCGGCGAGCTCGTCGATCTCCGCCGTGCCCGGATAGAGGGAGGCGAGGGTGTCGGCGCGGGCGACGTCCAGGAGCGCCGCCCGCAGCGGCCCGGCGGCGCGGATCAGGCGGCGCACCGCGGCGTCGCCGTGGGTGTCGTGCTGGTACTGGATGGGGCGGAGGTGGAGCCGCACCAGGGTGGCCACGTCGCGGATCTGGTCGCCGCTGAAGCGCAGCTCGGTGAGAATCCTCTCGGCCATCTCCGCGCCCACCTGGGGATGGTCGTGGAAGGTGTGGCGCCCGTCCTCGGCGATCGCGTGGGTGGGCGGCTTGCCGACGTCGTGGAGGAGCACCGCGAGCCGGGTGACCAGGTCGGGCGGGGCCAGGTCGAGGGCGTGCATGGTGTGGTCGAAGACGTCGTAGCAGTGGTGGCCGCTCTGCTCCACGCCCACCATCGCCTCCAGGTCGGGGAGGACCTGGGCGAGCAGGCCACCCTGGCGGAGCACCTCCATGCCGGCGCGGGGATGCGGGGAGGTGAGCAGCCGGGCGAGCTCGTCGCGGATGCGCTCGGCGCTGAGGATGCGCGCCCGGGGGGCCTGCTCGCGCATCGCCTCCAGCATCCCGGGGGCGAGGCCGAAGCCCAGCTGGGCGACGAAGCGGGCGCCGCGGAACATCCGCAGCGGGTCCTCGTCGAAGGTGTCGGAGGGGTGGAGGGGGGTGCGGAGCAGCCCCGCGTGGAGGTCGGCGAGCCCGCGCCCGGTGACGTCGAGCACCCGGCCCTCGAAGTCCTGGGCGAGCGCGTTCACGGTGAAGTCGCGCCGCCGGATGTCCTCCTCCAGGGTGCCGGGCTCGACGGCCGGCTTTCGCGACTCGGGGTCGTAGCGCTCGCGGCGG
>JAXDLS010000464.1:0-19369 GCA_034666485.1 Chloroflexota bacterium | reverse complement strand
TTGTCGATGTTGATCCGGTACACCGCCCCGGGGTGAAAATCCCGGCTGGTGATGACCGTCGCGGGCAGCTCGATGGGGGGCCTGACCGTCGGATTCGAGTCGATGATCAGCACCGTCCTGCCCGGGTTCTCTGACCTGAATGCGAACAGGTCGGTGAGGTCCAGCCGCGTGTCGTCGCCGGGAAACCGGAGATTGTCGGCGCTGAAGTGTTCGACACGTGCTCCTTTCCGTTGCTACTGTGCCTGGGTGTGGTCAGGCCATGGACTGCGCTGTCGACCTGGCGGCGACGAACGTCAGCAGGGCGCTGTTGACCTGGCCGGAGTGCGTCCAGGGGATCGCGTGCGGGCCACCCTCGATGACGACCGTCTGCACGCCGGTGATCAGGCCGGACAGGCGTCCGCCCGTCTTGGGGTAGGGCAGCACCTGGTCGTCATCGCCCTGAATGACCAGCATCGGCACGTCGATCCTGGGCAGGTCGGCGCGGAAGTCGGTCCCCCAGGTGGGAATGCAGGCCACCGCTGCGACGGCCGAGGCGGCCGTGGCGAGGTTCCAGCTGGCCTGGTAGGCCTGGTCGCTGACCAGGGTTCCACGAAGCTTGTCGATATTGTAGAAGTTGTCCAGGAAGCCCTTCATCCACGCCGGGGTGTCCTGCCGGGCGGCCTGCATGAACCCGTCGAACACGCTCGCGGGCACGCCCTGCGGGTTGTCGGGCGTCTGCAGCAGGAACGGCGGGATCGGGGACACCAGAACCCCGCCGGAGACCCGCGCGGCTCCGTATCGGCTCAGGTAGCGGGTGACCTCGCCGGTCCCCATCGAGTGACCCACCAGGGTGACGTCGCGCAGGTCCAGGGTTTCCAGGATCCTGTGCAGGTCGGCGGCGAAGGTGTCGTAGTCGTACCCGGTGACCGGCTGGCTGGACCTGCCGAACCCGCGCCGGTCGTAGGTGATCACCCGGTGGCCGGCCTCCAGCAGCACCGGGACCTGCCTGTCCCAGGCACGGCCGCTGAGCGGATAGCCGTGAATCAGGACGACAGGCCGTCCCTGGCCGTGGTCCTCGTAGTACAGGTCGATCGAGGCCGAGTTCTCCCGGCCGACGCTGACGTATGCCATGGCGTACTCCGTTCCACTGAGCCCACGAACTGCTGGTCGCGTCGCCTCGTTCGGCGCTGGACTCGTATGGCATCCAGGGTCGCGCTCCCGGGCGGTCCATCGCACCCGGGGAGTCCCTGGCCCGCACCCTGGTCTGTGCCCTGGCTTTGCCATCCTGATCGCCCAGTCGCTGGGGAGCCCCCTCCCTGATCGGCGTGCTCTGAGGACTCTGCGGTGACCGTGCAGCCGGAGCGGTTGTTCGGCAGGATCGCCGAGCTCGAGACGCTGGGGCGGCTCATCGCCACGGTGAGAGGCGGTCGGAGCGCCGTCCTCCTGGTACGGGGAGAACCGGGGATCGGCAAGACGGCGCTGCTGCGATCCCTCGTCGGAGAGGCGTCGGGCTTCACGGTGATGCGCGCCTCCGGTGTCGAATCGGAGATGGAGCTTCCCTTCGCCGGGCTGCACCAGCTCTGCGCGCCGATGCTCGGCCGGATCGGTTCACTCGCCGGCCCCCGGCGGCGCGCCCTCGACGTCGCCTTCGGACTGGAATCGGGGGACAGCCCCGACCGGTTCCTGGTCGCCCTCGCGGCGCTGAGCCTCCTCGCGGACGCGTCCGAGCGGCAGCCGCTGCTGTGCGTCGTCGACGAGGCCTTCGGTCACTCCATGACGGTGCGCGATCCCGACGGCCTGGGTCATCCAGATCGACCGCCACGAGGAGGAGCTCCACGCCCGCCCTCCGGCGGGGAGCGCCGGGGTCGCCGGCGGCTGACATCCCGCCTTCGTGGGATGACATTCTCCACTGGCCCGGCGCCGCCGCTATACTCCGACCGATTCCCGTCCCGGGCCCCAATCCGCTCGACGTCCACCGTGCGAGCCCGCCGGGAACCTCGCGTGGCCGACCGGCCGGCCACTCGGGGGGAGCCTGCCGGAGCCGAATCGGAGCGTACCCAGTGCACGCACCGACGACGGTGTCGCCGTCTCGCGACGATGGGGACCGGCCCCGCGACGCGGTCCCCTGGGGGGCCATCCGGCAGCCGGAGAATCTGGACGCCAGCGTCCCCGGGGCCGCTCGCGGCCACGTCGCGCTCTCCGCCGACCCCGCCATGCGCCCGATCATCAGCTTCCACGGGGTCAACAAGACCTACCCCAACGGGACCGTGGCGCTGCGTAATGTCAATCTGAGTATCAACGAGCGCGACTTCGTCTTCCTGGTGGGGGCGAGCGGCGCCGGCAAGTCGACGCTGGTGCGGCTGCTCATCCGCGAGGAGGCGGCGAGCAGCGGGCGCATCTTCGTCAACGGCACCGAGCTCACCAACCTGCCCAGGCGGCGCCTGCCCCGGCTGCGCCGCGGCATCGGCATCGTCTTCCAGGACTACAAGCTGCTGCCCCGCCAGACGGTGGCGCAGAACGTGGCCTTCGCCCTCCAGGTCACCCACCCCGGCCAGCGCCATCTGAAGGCCAAGGTCGAGGAGGCGCTCTGGATCGTCGGTCTCGAGGACAAGGTCAGCAAGTTCCCCGACGAGCTCAGCGGTGGCGAGCAGCAGCGCGTGGCCATCGCCCGTGCGCTCGTCCACAAGCCGCGCATCTTCCTCGCCGACGAGCCCACCGGGAATCTCGACCCCGACACCTCCTGGGGCATCGTGCAGCTGCTGCTGCAGATCAACCACCGCGGCACGACGGTGGTCATGGCCACCCACAACCGCGAGGTGGTCGACCTGGTGCGCCGGCGGGTCATCGCCATCGAGGGCGGACGGGTGGTGCGCGACGAGCAGGAGGGTCAGTACCTCAAGGACGGCGAGGCGACGATCGGATGATCGGCCTGCTCAACAGCCTGCGCTTCGCCCTGGTCAGCGCCGGCCAGAACTTCTATCGCAACCTGGCGGTGTCGCTGGCGGCGGTGTTCACCATGGGGCTGATCCTGCTCATGGTCGGCGGCACCCTGCTCGGCACCCACATGCTCGACCAGGTGCTCACCACCGAGCAGGCGCGGGCGAGCAACATCAAGGTCTACCTCGAGGACGGGGTGTCGCTGGCCTCGATCGAGAACCTCCGCCGCCATCTCGCCGCCGACTCCCGGGTGGCCGGCGTCCACTTCGAGAGCAAGGACGACGCCGCCAGGGAGGCGGCCTCGCAGAAGGAGCTGGGCGACTCGCTCAAGGTGCTCGGCAGCAACCCGCTGCCGGCCTCGCTCAACCTCGACCTCCACCGTCTCGGCGACCTGCCCGGGATCGACCGCATGGTCCGCCTGAACGCCGTGGTCGCCCACGACACCCATCCCACCGACTACAACCCCGACGTCATCCACAAGCTGCAGGGGCTGATCGTGGCCATGCAGCTGATCGCCCTGGTGATCGGCGTGGTGCTCGCGGTGATCAGCGTGGTGATCATCATGAACACCATCCGCACCGCGGTGTACGTCCGCCGCCGCGAGATCGAGATCATGAAGCTGGTGGGCGCCACCGACTGGTTCGTGCGCGTGCCCTTCATCCTCGAGGGCGTCTTCGGCGGGGTGCTGGCCGCGCTGGTCGCGAGCGTGGTGATCAGCGCCTCCTACAAGCCGGCGGTGACCAACCTGCGCTCCACCCTGTTCATCTTCCCGCTGACGTATGACGGCTCCTACCTGGGGGTCCTCGTCGCCCTGCTGCTCGCCGCCGGAGTGGGCCTCGGCGCCTTCGGCAGCTACCTGGGGGTTCGCCGCTTCCTGACCGCCTAAGCAACGTTCCCGCTCACGTCCCACCACACCACGGCTCTTCCGCCAGGAGAGATCCCCGCCATGCCCCAGCCGACTCCGCGGCGACGCGGCCTCCGCACCGCCACCGTCTGCCTGCTCGCCGCCGTGCCCGCGCTGCTGCTGGGCACCTCCCAGAGCCACGCCGACCAGATCAGCGACAGGCAGCACCAGCGCGATCAGGTCGGTGGCCTCATCGGCCGGCTCCAGGGGAACATCGCCGTCCTGCGCACCCGCGAGGGACAGCTGCGTGCGGTCATCGCCCGGCTCGACGACCAGATCGCCGCGCAGCAGCAGGCGGTGAGCACCGCCCAGGCCGCCCTGGCCCGGCTCGCCGCCGACCTGGTCGCCGCCCAGCAGCGGCTCCAGGAGGCCCGCGACCGGCTCGCCGCCGACCGCGCGATCCTCGCCCACGAGGTGGTGACGATCTACAAGCTGGGCACCAACAGCGCCATCAACAACCTGCTGAGCAGCGAGAACTTCGCCCAGTTCTGGCAGCGCTACATCAACCTGCGGCGGGTCGCCGGCGGCCAGCACGACGTGGTCGCGAAGGTGCACGGCGAGGCCGACGCGGTCGACGCCCTGGTGACGCGGATCGGCTCCGACAAGGCCACCCAGACCCGGGTCACCGCCGAGCTCACCGCCCAGGAGCGGCAGCTGGAGGCGACCCGGTCGCAGCGGGGCGCCGAGCAGGCGGCGCTCGCCGTGGTGGAGGCCGACGACCAGCGGCAGCTCGCCCTGGCCGAGCAGAGCGCCCGCGAGCTCGACGCCCAGATCACCGCCCTCAAGAGGGCGCAGGAGGAGGCCAAGCGCCGCGCCGGTGGCAGCGGGCGCTTCCTCTGGCCGCTCACCGGCGAGATCACCCAGGGCTTCGGCTGCACCCCCTACCCGTTCGAGCCGTACGACTCCAGCTGCCCGGGGCACCACTTCCACAGCGGCCTCGACATCGCCACCGTCTACGGCACCCCGGTGGCCGCCACCGACAGCGGCGTCGCCTACGACTTCCCCAGCTCGTACGGCTACGGGAACCACGTGATCATGGTCCACGGCAATGGCTGGGTCTCGATCTACGGGCACCTCAGCCGCTTCGGTGTGGGCAACGGCGACGCCGTCCACGCCGGCCAGGTGATCGGCTACGAGGGCAGCACCGGCAACTCGACCGGCCCCCACCTCCACTTCGAAATCCGCTTCAACGACGTCCCACGGAATCCCCTACAGTACCTGCCGTGATTCCGACGCCCCCACCGGGCGGCGCACCGACCGGTTCCGTGGGCGCGGGCCCGGGCGCGCCACGGCCGCCCATGAGTTGGGGACCGGTGCCGCCCTCCACCGATCGTGGTGCCCCGCCGCCGCCGCGGCAGCGCCGCCTGTCCGCCGTGCTGATGGTGCTGAGCGTGCTGGCCGGCTGCTACCTGACCGGGCTGGCGGTCAACAACCTCTCCAGCACCCGCGCCGCCGGCCTGGTCGACGCGGTCTTCCCCCACCTCGGTCACAACCGGGTGAACACCGCCAGCATCAGCAGCGCCTGGGACGTCATCCAGCAGCAGTACGTGATCCGCGACGTGGGCACCACGGTGGGCACCCAGGGCGCCGAGAACGGGCTGATCGAGGCGCTGCGGCAGCGGTACAACGACCGCTTCTCCGCGTTCTACACCGCCGACCAGTACGCGACTCTGAAGCGCGATCTCAGCGGCCGCCGCAACGGCAGCATCGGCATCACCCTGGAGGCGCGCTGCGACGGCGCGGCGCTCTGCCCTCCGGGCGGCACCCCCACGGTGGTGGTGATCGAGGACGTGCTCAAGAACCAGCCCGCCGACCGCGCCGGGCTGCGCAACGGCGACACCATCGTGGCGGCCGGGGGCACCCCGATCGCCGGCCTAGGACCCGACGCCACCACCCGGCTGGCCAAGGTCGGGCCGCTGATCCGCGGTCCCGCGGGGACCCCCGTCACCCTGGTGGTGCAGCGCGGCTCGCAGCAGATCACCGTCACCGTCACGCGCGCCGACCTGCAGATCCCGTCGGCCTACGCGCAGAAGCTGGGGACGGTGCTCTACCTGCAGGTCACCGCCTTCGACGAGAACACCGGCGAGAGCCTGCGCAGCCTGCTCCAGAACGGGCTCAGGGGCGGCCTGAGCGGGATCGTGCTCGACCTGCGGCACAACCCCGGAGGGCTGGTGACCGAGGCCCAGGCGACCGCCAGCGAGTTCCTCACCCCCAAGCCGGGGGTGGAGGAGGACGTGCTGGTGCGCCGCGGCCGGCTCGCCCCCGACGGCAGCCCCGGGAGCGCCGAGAACGTGCAGCGCGACCGCATCCAGTCCGGCGGCCTGGCCCCCACCCAGCCCCTCGCGGTGCTGATCGACGGCAGCAGCGCCAGCGCCGCCGAGATCGTCGCCGCGGCGCTCCACGACTACCACCGGGGCACGCTGGTGGGGCAGAAGTCCTTCGGCAAGGGCTCGGTGCAGCAGGACTTCGGCCTCCCCGACGGCGCCGACCTCCACCTCACCGTGGAGAAGTGGTTCGGGCCCGCCGGGGAGACCATCGACGGCACCGGGATCACCCCCGACGTCACCGCCGCCCTCCCCGACGACGACCACCGCTTCCACCTCGAGGCGCAGTCGCCGCCCCCGGGGGCCGACTCCCAGCTCCAGGCGGCGCTGGCGGCGCTGACCGCGACCAGGGCTGCGTAGCCGTGGCGGACCGGTACGACGTCGCCATCGTCGGGGGTGGGTCGGGCGGCTATGTGGGCGCGATCCGCGCCGCCCAGCTGGGGCTCCGCACCGTGCTCGTGGAGAGCGACAAGGTGGGCGGCACCTGCCTCCACCGCGGCTGCATCCCCACCAAGGCGCTGCTCCAGACCGCGGCGCTGCTCGACGCCGCCCGCTCCTCGGCCCGGCTGGGAGTGCGGATCGGCGAGGTCGCGCTCGACTGGCCGGTGGCGGCTCGCAACCGCGACCAGGTGGTGGGCCGGCTCCACCAGGGGGTGCAGGGCCTGCTCCGCAAGAACGGGGTCACGGTGCTCGCCGGGCGGGGACGGCTGCTCGGCCCCGGCCGGGTCGGGGTCTCGGCGACCGGGGGGGAGGAGACCGAGGTCGAGGCCGGCGCGGTGATCCTGGCCACCGGCTCGCGGGTGCGCAGCCTGCCCGGTCTCGACCTCGACGGCCGCAGCGTGATCAGCAGCGACGACGCCCTGGTGCTCGACCACGTGCCCGCGTCGGTGATCGTGCTCGGCGCCGGCGCCGTGGGGGTCGAGTTCGCCTCGATGTTCCGCAGCATGGACGCCCAGGTCACCCTGGTCGAGGTCGCCGACCGGCTCGTGCCGCTCGAGGACGAGGCGGTCGGCCCCGAGCTGCAGCGCGCCTTCGAGCGCCGCGGCATCCGCTGCCTGGTCGGCGCCCGCCTCGACCCCGCCTCGGTGCGGCGGGGGGAGGGCGGCGTCTCGGTGGACGTCAGCGGCGCCGCCGGCGAGGAGCGGCTCGAGGCCGAGGTGCTGCTGGTGGCCGTGGGCCGCCAGGCGAACCTCGAGGAGCTGGGCATCGAGGGCACCGCCATCGCCGTCGATCGGGGCATGGTGCAGGTCGGCCCCACCATGGCCACCGCCGAGCCCGGCGTCTACGCCGTCGGGGACATGGTGGGCGGCTTCCAGCTCGCCCACAAGGCGATGCACGAGGGGGTGATCGCCGCCGAGGCGATCGCCGGCCGCGACCCCCACCCGCTGGAGCCGCGGCTGGTCCCCCGCACCACCTACTGCACTCCGCAGATCGGCTCGCTGGGGCTCGGCGAGGCCGAGGCCCGCGCCGCCGGCCACGATGTCCGCACCGGGGTCTTCCCCTTCCGCGGCAACGGCCGCGCCCTGATCTGGGGCGAGCCCGACGGCTTCTGCAAGGTGGTCGCCGACGCCACCACCCACGACGTCCTCGGCGTCCACCTCATCGGCCACGAGGTCACCGAGCTGATCGCCGGCCCCGCCCTCGGCGCCCTCCTCCAGGCCACCCCCTTCGAGCTCTCCCATGCCGTCGCCCCCCACCCGACCCTGAGCGAGGTTCTGGGAGAGGCCGCCCTCGCGCTGAGTGGTGCAGCGATCCACCTCTGACGGTGCTGTGACGGCGGCGTGCGATCCGGCAACCGCACGATGATGTGACGCGCGGCACGCTGCGATCTGGATACGTTGTGGCGGTGTCCAGCCTCCCCGGGGTCTCCCGCCGCCACCTCGCGGCCCGGGGGGCCGTTCAGCTGGGCGCGGTCGCCCTCGCCGTCCCGTCGCGACTCCTGGTGTCGGTGAAGGCCGCCGCATCCACCTGGACGCTGGTCGCCGCGATGCTGGCGGTCTGGTGCGTGGAGGCGGCGGTCACGGGACAGGTCCATGCCGGTCGACCGATCGGCCTGCTCTCGCTCGGTGCGCTGCCGAACGTGACCGTCGCGGGCCGGGGCGGCAGCAGCGACTGGTGGCGGTACGTCAGCAGCGCGCTGCTCCACCAGAGCCCTCTCCAGCTCGCCGGCAACGCCGTCGGCGTGCTGGTGGTCGGCACCATGATCGAGCGCCTCTACGGTCGCCTGGTGACCCTGGCGACCTTCACCCTCGCCGCGGTGGCCGCCGGAGGCCTCTGGGTCGTCGCCAGCAGCGCCGGCGTGGTTCCGCGGGGCACCTACACGGTGGGTGCCTCCGCGGGCCTCTGCGGCCTCATCGGCCTGCTGGTGATGTTCGGGCGCAGCCGGCACGCGCGGGACGATCCCCGCATGGCTGCGACGGCCCGGGTGCGCGCCCTGGCGGCGACCGGCCTGCTGCTCATCGGCGGCTCCGCGCTCCCCAGCGTGAACAACCTCGCCCACGCCGCGGGGCTGTGCTGCGGCCTGCTGGTGGGCGGGCCGCTCCCGGCTCTGCCAAGCCACGGCGGCCGCCCGCTCCGCCCCGCCGAGCGTGCCCTGCTCGTCCTGGTGGTGACCACCGCCCTGCTCGCGCTGGCGGTGGCCGGCCAGCAGCTCGCCGGGCGGCTGGGGCAACCGGGATGGTGAGCCGGCGCGGCCCTGAGGTCTACCCGCAGCTGGTGACGGTCAGCGTGCCGGCCGCCTCGGCGAGGCTCACCCCGGTGCTCCGCGCGGTGTAGGCGGCCAGCGCGCGCTGGAGGAGCAGGTGGTCGGGACCGGGGGCGGCGGCGAGGGCGACGCGCACACAGGCGATCGCTCCGCCGGTCCAGGCGACGTAGGCGTCGCCGTGCCAGGCGGCGGCCGCCGCCTCGGCGTCGGCGGCGCGGATCGCACCGGTGGTGGCGGCGTGCTCCAGCAGCAGGCGCAGGCCCAGCTCGCCGAGCACCCCACGGTCGACCACCGGGCCGGCCGCGGCGGGGGCGGCCAGGTGGACGGCGGCCGCGGTGCCGCCGAGGAAGCGCTGCGGCTCCAGGATCTCCGCGCTGGTGACGGGCGGGGTGCGGAAGGCGGCGTCGACGCCCGCCTGCCCCCGCACCCTGGCGAGGGCGCGGACGAAGGTGGCGCCGGCGACGTAGGGGAAGCGGACGATGGCGGCGAGCGGCGCCGGGGTCTCGCCCGGCACCCCGGTGGCGGCGTCCCGCTCGAGGCGGGCGCGCACCCGCTGGGAGGCTGGCAGGGAGGCGAGGTACTCGTCCTCGATGCGCACCGCATCGCCCTCGACCAGGGCGGAGAAGGCCTGGGCGCGCTCGTCGGTGCCGCTGTCGAGCTGGGGGCGGTCGATGCCGAACCACTGGTCCTGGAGGGCGTGGGTGAGCTCGTGCACCAGCACCTGGCGGACGAACGGGGTGGGCGCGGCGCCGCGCACCAGCAACGTCCGCGAGGGGGGCTCGTAGAGGCCGACCACGCCCTCGGCCTGGGAGCGGCGCGCGGCGGCGGCGAGGTCGACGCTGCGGGGCACCAGCTGGAGGGCGTCCATCTCGGTGGCGAGGGCGGGGTCGATGCCGCCGCCCCCGCTGTGACGGCGGAAGGCGGCATCGTCGAGCAGGAGCACGCGCACCGGGGTCCTGAAGCGCAGCCCGCGGTGCTCCTCGACGAAGCGCTCCGCCTCGGGGACGAAGGCGTCCAGGCTCGGCGGGTCGGCGGGCGTGGGCACCGCCGTGGGCGGCGGGACCGTGGACGTGGGGGCGGGTCGCGCCGCGGCGGGAGCGCTCGGGGAGGAGCTGCAAGCCGCCACGGTCAGCGACGCGGCGACGGCCACCGCCGCGAGCGTTCGAGCCCTACGCGGCAAGATCTCGCAGGATCGCGGCGAGCGACGGGCGCCGCAACCGGCGCAGCGCGGTGTTCTCGATCTGGCGTGCCCGCTCGCGGGTGACGCCGAGGCGCCGGCCCACCTCCTCGAGGGTGCGCTGGCGGTCGTCGACCAGGCCGAAGCGCAGCTGGATGACGCGCCGCTCCCGGGGGGTCAGCGCGGTGAGGATGGCCTCGATCTCGCTGCGCACCACGCCGGCCGCCACGGTCGTCTCCGGGCCCGGAGAGGCGTCCTCGATGAGGTCGCCGAGCCGGCCGCCGTCCTCCTCGCCGATGGGGAGGTCGAGGGACAACGGCTCCCGGGCCGCCGAGCGCAGCGCGCGCACCTGGGCGATGCGCATCCCGGCCGCCGAGGCGACCTCCTCCTCGGTGGGCTCGCGGCCGAGCTCCTGGCTGAGGGTGCGGGTGATGCGCAGCACCTGACCGTGGCGCTCGCCCACGTGCACGGGGAGGCGGATGGTGCGGGACTTGTCGGCGACCGCCCGGCTGATCGCCTGGCGGATCCACCACGTGGCGTAGGTCGAGAACTTGAAGCCGCGCCGGTAGTCGAACTTCTCGACCGCCCGCATCAGCCCGATGTTGCCCTCCTGGATCAGGTCGAGCAGGGGCAGGCCGGACGTCGAGTAGCGGCGGGCGACCGAGACCACCAGGCGCAGGTTGGCCTCGATGAGGTGGCGCCGGGCCTGCTGCGAGCCGGCCTCGATCCGGATGGCCAGCTCGACCTCCTCGGCGGCGGTGAGCAGGCGGACCCTGCCGATCTCGTTGAGGTAGGCGCGGACGGGGTCGTCGAGGCCGGCGGTGAGACGCGCCTCGCGGAGGTCGTCGGCGTCGGCGTCGAGGATCAGGGCGTCGCCGTCGGTGGCGGCGTGCCGAGGGCCCTCGACGGCCCAGGGGTCGGCGGGCACGCCGGAGAGGCTCAGCAGCTCGGCCGAGTCGGCACCGGTACCGCCCTGGTCGTCGTCGAGCATCGAGGTGGGATGAGTCCTCATGGGGGTGAAGCGTGGAGCCTCTGCGTAAAGTTCCCGTTGCTCGCGCCGGCGCGAGCCCGCACGGCAGGGATACCCCGCGCCCGTGGGCCATAAACCAGCCCACCGGTCGGTCGAACCGCGCAGGCGCGCCGCTCTGCACCGGTTTTTTCCTCCGGCGGCGTTCTTGGGGGCAAGACCTGTCACCGTGGTGACAGCGAGGGATTCCGAGGATGATGCTGTCCCGGTGCAGGGGCCAGAGCCCTCCACGCCCTTGGGAGACGACGACGTGGCTGTGATGAGACCGGAGACCTCTCCTGGGTCGGACCTCGACGCCGAGCTGCTCCTGACGATGTACCGGCACATGGTCCGCGCGCGCGTCCTCGACGAGCGCATGTGGGTGCTGAACCGCCAGGGGCGGGCGCCCTTCGTGATCTCCTGCCAGGGCCACGAGGCCGCCCAGGTGGGGATGGCGATGGCGCTGAAGCCGGGCTACGACTGGATCGCCCCGTACTACCGCGACCTCGCGCTCACCCTGGTCCTGGGGATGACCCCCCGCGACCACCTCCTCGCCCTGCTGGCGCGCGCCGCCGACCCCAACAGCGGCGGGCGGCAGATGCCCGCGCACTACGGCTACCGCCCCCTGAACATCATCACCGGCGGCTCGCCGGTGGCCACCCAGGTGCTCCACGCCGCCGGCGCGGCGCTGGCCAGCCGGGTGCGCGGCGAGGACGCGGTCGCCTACACCTCGCTCGGCGAGGGCAGCACCAGCGAGGGCGACTTCCACGAGGGGCTGAACTTCGCGGCGGTGCACCAGCTGCCGCTGATCTGCGTGGTCGAGAACAACGGCTTCGCCATCAGCGTGCCCTGGTCCAAGCAGGGCCACACCAAGGACGTCGCCGACCGCGCCCTGGGCTACGGCATGCCCGGCGTCATCGTCGACGGCCTCGACCCGGTGGCCTCCTACCACGTGATGACCGAGGCGGTGGCACGGGCGCGGCGCGGTGAGGGCCCCACCCTCATCGAGGCCAAGGTGGCCCGTCTCACCCCGCACAGCTCGGACGACGACGACCGGCCGTACAAGACCCGTGAGGCGGTCGCCGAGGAGAAGGCGAAGGACTGCGTGCTCCGCTTCCGCCGCATCCTCGAGGAGCGCGGAGTGCTCTCCCCGGGAGACGCGGAGGAGATCCGCGCCCAGTGCATGCGCGAGGTCGACCGCGCCCAGGAGGAGGCCGAGAACTCGCCGCTTCCCTCCCCCGACTCGCTCCACCTCCACGTCTACGGGGACCAGTGACGATGGCCGTCAGGACCTACATCGAGGCGATCCGCGAGGGGATGCGCGACGAGATGCGCCGCGACCCGCGGGTGATCGTCCTGGGCGAGGACGTCGGGGTGAAGGGCGGGGTCTTCAAGGCCACCGAGGGGCTCCACGCCGAGTTCGGGGAGATGCGCGTCATCGACACCCCGCTCGCCGAGTCGGCGATCGTCGGGGTGGCCATCGGCGCCGCGATCAACGGCCTGCGGCCGATCGCCGAGATCCAGTTCCAGGACTTCATCCTGCCCGCCGTCGACCAGATCATCAGCGAGGCGGCGAAGATCCGCTACCGCAGCAACAACGGCTTCAGCGTGCCCATGGTGGTGCGCGCCCCCTTCGGCGGCGGCGTCCACGGCGCCCTGTACCACTCCCAGTCGCTGGAGGCGATGTTCTGCCACATCCCCGGGCTCAAGGTGGTGGTGCCGAGCACGCCCCAGGACGCCAAGGGGCTGCTGCGTGCGGCCATCCGCGACCCCGACCCGGTGCTCTTCTTCGAGCACAAGCGCTGCTACCGGCTGATCCGCGGCGAGGTGCCCGACGGCGAGTACACGGTGCCGCTGGGGCGCGCCGAGGTGCGCCGCGAGGGCCGGGACATCGCCGTGTTCACCTACGGGCTGATGACCCACTTCTGCCTGGAGGCGGCGGAGTCGCTGTCTCGCGACGGCTTCGCGTGCGAGGTGGTCGACCTGCGCAGCCTCCGCCCCCTCGACCGGGCGACGATCGTGGCCAGCGCACGGAAGTGCGGAAAGGTGCTCTGCGTCCAGGAGGCCAACCTCGCGGTGAGCGTGATGTCCGAGGTGGCGGCCATCGTCGCCGAGGACTGCTTCGAGTACCTTGATGCTCCGGTGCGGCGGCTGGGCGGGCCGGAGGTGCCGGGTGTGCCCTTCTCGCCGCCTCTGGAGGAGGCCTACATGCTCAACACCACGAAGATCGAGGCGGCGCTGCGCGACCTGGCGGCGTACTGATGGCGGTCACGGTCACCATGCCGCAGCTCGGTGAGAGCGTCACCGAGGGCACCATCTCGAAGTGGCTGAAGCAGCCGGGTGAGCGCATCGAGCGCTACGAGCCGATCGCCGAGGTGATCACCGACAAGGTGAACGCCGAGGTCCCCGCCCCGTCCGACGGGGTGATGGGTGACCTGATCGCCGCCGAGGGGGCCACCGTGCCCGTCGGCGGCGCCATCTGCACCATCCGCGGCCTGGACGAGGGGGCGGCGCCGGCCGCGTCCGCGCCCGCCCCGGCGGCTGAGGCGCCGCCCGCACCCGCCGCACCCGCGCCCTCCCCCGCCCCGGAGCCGGCCCCGCCCGCTCCCGCTCCGGCTGCGGCCGCCCCGCCGCCGCCCGCCCCGGCGCCTCCGGCGCCCGCTCCCACCGCCGAGCCGGTGCCGGTGGCCGCCGCCGCGCCGGCGGCCCCCGCCCCCGCCGCCGAGGCCGAAGGCGAGGGCGCCGGAGCCGGGCTCCACGTCAGCCCGGCGGTGCGCATGCTCGCCCGCGAGCACGGGGTCGACCTCGCCGGGGTTCCGGGCAGTGGCCTGGGCGGGCGGATCACCAAGAAGGACATCCTCGAGTGGGTGCAGCAGCGCGACAGCCGGCCTGCCGCCGCCGCGCCCGCCGCCCCGGTTCCCACCGCCGTCCCCGAGGCGGCGCTGGCGGCGCCCGCGCCGGCTCCGGCCGAGCCGGCCCCCACTGCCGCTGCTCCGGCTGCCCCGGCTCCCGCCGCGGCGGCTCCGGGTGCCCCGGCTCCTGCTCCGGCCGCGGTTCCGCCGGCCGACGGCGACACCCTGGTGCCGCTCACCCCGATGCGCAAGGCCATCGCCGAGCACATGACCCGGAGCGTCCAGACCTCGCCCCACGCGTGGGTGATGGTCGAGGTGGACATGAGCGCGGTGGCGGGGGTGCGCCAGCGCCACCGTGCCGCCTTCGAGCAGCGGACCGGCGCCAGGCTCACCTTCCTGCCGTTCGTCGCCCAGGCGGTGATCGGCGCCCTGCGCGCCCATCCCACCCTCAACGCCACCTGGACCCCCGAGGGCATCGTGCTCAAGCGCGACATCAACCTCGGCATCGCGGTGGCGCTCGAGGACAGCCTGGTCGTCCCCGTCATCCCGAACGCCGACCGGCTCAGCATCGCCGGCCTGGCCGACGCGGCCAAGGCCCTGGGCGAGCGTGCCCGCGCCGGCCGGCTGCGCCTCGAGGACATCCAGGGCGGCACCTTCACCCTCAACAACGCCGGCGCCCTGGGCACGCTGATGTCCCAGCCCATCATCAACCAGCCGCAGGCGGCCATCCTCGCGATGGACGCCATCGTCAAGCGCCCCGTCGTGGTCGCCGGCGACGCCATCGCGGTGCGGCCGATGATGAACCTCTGCATCTCGTTCGACCACCGCGTCAACGACGGCCTGCAGGCGACCCGCTTCATCTCCACGGTGCGCGACAGCCTCCAGGCCATGGACGACCGGGTGCTCGGATAGGGGGTCGGATGGCCAGGTCGGCACGCGGGCTGAGTGCGGGGTCCGCCCCACCACGCGAGACCCAGGGTGACGGCGCCGTCATCACTGGCGGCAATCCAGCCGAGGCACCGGCAAGCCCTTCAACCAGGCGCAGATGGACACGATGTTCGATCTCGCGCAGGCGCATTCGCTCATGCGCCGCGAGTTGATGGCGGCACTGGCACAGCGACGCGCCACGACCAGGGCCGAGCTGTACGCCGGTGGCTGGGGTCGATCGCTCAGGCTGGGCCAAGCCTGGAGAACACGAGGTGAGACGCCTTCACCATCGATGACTTGACACGGGCTGACGATGCGGGGTATCTGATGCCGGTCCGGACGTGGCGCCGGGCGGGGGGTGGAGGGAGCGAGGATGATCGCCAGGATTGCCCGTGGCAGCTGGGGTACCGACCGCGACGCCGCGCTGCACGACGCCCGTGAGCGCCTGCTGCCGGCGGTGCGGGCCCGCGAGGGATACCGCGGGATGATGGTGGTGGAGGACTCCGCCGCCGCGGAGATCATCCTCACCACCTACTGGTCCACCGCGGCGGAGATGTCCGCCGCCGAGGCCGAGGTGGCGGGACTCTGCGCCGAGATCCTCGACGCCGCCGACCCCCACGTCGACCACCTCCTGGTGGCGGTGTCGGTGAGCGCCCATGCGGCCGCCGAGGGCAGCTGGGTGCGGGTTCTGGACGCCACCGTCGACAACGACCGGATGGCGACCGCGATCGCGCACTTCCGCCAGCGGGTGGTGGCCGCTCTCGGGCAGACTCCGGGGTTCCTCAGCGGGGTGCTGTTCGCCGATCCCGCCACCGCGCGCACCATGGTGGCGACCGCCTGGGACTCCGGCGAGCACATGCTGCTCTCGGCGAGCCGACTGGCGCCGCTGCGCGAGGAGTCCCGGGAGTTCGGGATGCGCATCCGCCGGGTCTGGAACGCGCAGCTGCTGCTGGCCGACCTCCCGGCGGGGGTGCCGGCGTCGACCTGAGAATCGCGGCGGCTAGGGTCTGCAGAGCACCTCGCCGTGCACCACCGTGAACCATCCGTCGGGAGCGTCCGCCCACCGCCGCCAGGCCGCGGCGATCGCGGCGAGCTCCTGATCCGAGGCCAGCCCCTGGGCGCGCAGCTGCTCGGCGAGCGCCGAGGCGGTGACCCGGTCGGCCCAGAGGCCGCCCCACCAGTCGCGCTCCTCGGGAGTGGCGTGGCACCAGACCGAGGCCGAGGGCACCACCTCCGAGAAGCCGGCGGCCTGGGCCCAGCCGAGCAGGTGGCGTCCGGCGTCCGGCTCGCCCCCGTTGGCCCGCGCCGCCCGTCGGTAGAGGTCGAGCCAGCGATCGAGCGCGGGGTCGGCGGGGTGCCAGGACATCGACGCGTAGTCGCCGTCGCGCGCGGCGACGACCCCGCCGGGGCGGCAGGCGCGGCGCATCTCCCGCAGCGCCGCCACCGGGTCGGCGAGGTGCTGGAGCACCTGGTGGGCATGGACGGCGTCGAAGCTCGCGTCCTCGACGGGGAGCGCGTAGGCGTCTCCCTCCCGGTACTCGAGGGTGGCGAGGTCGCCGGCATCACGCCGCGCCGCCTCGAGCACCTCGGCGGAGCGGTCGAGGCCCAGCACCCGCCCGGGGGCGAGGCGGCGGGCCAGGTCGGCGGTGATCGTCCCCGGGCCGCAGCCGACGTCGAGCAGGTCGGTCCCCGGCTCCAGCCGGTCCAGCAGGTAGGCGCACGAGTTGGCGGCGCTGCGCCGGCGGTGCGAGCGCAGCACGCTCTCGTGGTGGCCGTGGGTGTAGGTCTCGGGCAACCGACTTCCGCGTAGAGTGTCCCGGCGTCAGCGGGGAGCATACGGGAGGAGCGCGGTGCCGGCGATCGCCGTCGAGGGTCTGAGGAAGTCGTACGGCGGTGTCGAGGCGGTCCGCGGGCTGAGCTTCGAGGTCGCCGAGGGAGAGGTCTTCGGCCTGCTCGGCCCCAACGGCGCGGGCAAGACCACCGTGGTCGAGATCCTCGAGGGCTACCGCCGCCGCGATGCGGGCAGCGCCGCGGTGCTCGGCGTCGACCCCGCCTCGGGCGGCCGGGCCCTGCGCGCGCGCGTCGGGATCATGCTCCAGGAGTGCGCCATGCCCCGGCTGCTCGGCGTCGGCGAGCTGCTCGAGCTCCACGCCGGCTACTACCCCCGGCCCCGGCCGGCCGGCGAGGTGCTCGAGCTGGTCGGCCTCGGCGAGAGGGTGGGGGACCGGGTGAAGACGCTCTCCGGCGGCCAGCAGCGCCGCCTCGACCTCGCCCTGGCGCTGATCGGCGACCCGGAGCTGATCTTCCTGGACGAGCCGACCACCGGCTTCGATCCCTCGGCGCGCCGTGACGCCTGGGAGATCGTCCGCAGCATCCGCACACTCGGCCGCACCGTGCTGCTCACCACCCACTACATGGACGAGGCCCAGAACCTCGCCGATCGCATCTGCGTGATGGCCGCCGGCGAGATCGTCGCCGAGGGCAGCCCGGAGACGCTGGGCGGCCGCCAGGCGGCGGCGGCGCGGATCCGCTTCACCCTGCCCGAGGGGGTCGACCTCGGCGCCCTCCCGCTGCCCGCGCACGCCGCCGACGGCCACGTGGTGCTGGAGACGGCGACGCCGACGCGGACCCTCCACGAGCTCACCGCCTGGGCCGTGGCGCGGGGGCTGGAGCTGCCCGGGCTCGAGGTCCTGCGCCCCTCGCTCGAGGACGTCTACCTCGAGCTGACCAGGGTTCCCGGGTGAGCGACGTCGCCCTGGTGCTGCGGCAGGTGCGCTTCGAGCAGCGCAGCTTCTGGCGCAACCCCGCCAGCGCCTTCTTCGCCTTCGCCTTCCCGGTGATGTTCCTGGTCATCTTCGGGAGCCTGAACCGGGGCGCCCGCCTCGAGAGCATGGGGAACATCCCCTACAACGCCTACTACGTGCCCGCGCTGATCACCTTCGGCGTCATCGGCGCCTGCATGACCAACATCAGCATGACGGTGAGCATCCGCCGCGACTCGGGGGTGCTCAAGCGGGTGCGCGGCACGCCCCTGCCGGCCTGGGCCTTCATGGCCGGGCTGATCGGCTCCTCGGCGGTGGTCGGCGCCATCCTGGCGGCGCTGATCACCGCCGCCGGGATGCTCTTCTACGGCGTGAGCGCACCCCGTCACCCGGCCACGCTGCTGCTGGTGCTGCTCATCGGCGGGGGGTGCTTCTGCGCGCTCGGGCTGGCCCTCGCCGCGCTCATCCCCAACGCCGAGGCGGCGCCCGCGATCACCAACGCGGTGGTGCTGCCGCTGCTCTTCATCTCCGGCACCTTCTATCCCCTCGATCCCAACTCCACGCTGAGCCACATCGCGGACTGGTTCCCGATGCGCCCCTTCGCGCTGGCGGTGTTCGCCGCCTTCGACCCGCGCGGCATCGAGCCGGGCCTGCCCTGGGTCGACCTGCGCTCGATGCTCCTCTGGGGCGTGGTCGGACTGGTGGTGGCGGTGCGCCGCTTCCGCTGGGAGCCGCGCCGGAGCTGACCGGTCAGTCCGGCAGCAGGTGGGGGTAGCGCCAGTCGCGCGGGGGGTCGAAGGTCTCCTTGACCGCCCGCAGCGAGACCCAGCGGAGCAGGTTGGCGGCCGAGCCCGCCTTGTCGTTGGTGCCGCTGGCGCGGGCGCCGCCGAAGGGCTGCTGGCCGACCACGGCGCCGGTCGGCTTGTCGTTGACGTAGAAGTTGCCGGCGGCGTTGCGCAGCGCCGCGGCGGCCTGCTCGACGGCGCGCCGGTCGGTGGCGAAGACCGCGCCGGTGAGCGCGTAGGGCGAGGTGGTGTCGACCAGTCGCAGGGTCTCCTCCCAGGCGCCGTCCGGATAGGGGTGGACGGTGAGGATGGGACCGAAGAGCTCGCGTCCCATCAGGTCGTGGCGGGGATCGTCGGTCTCCAGCACGGTGGGACGCACGAACCAGCCCCGGGAGGAGTCGGTCTCACCGCCGGCGACGAGGCGCAGGTGCGGGTCGTCCCGGGCGGCGGCCAGCGCCGCCTCGTGGGTGGCGAAGGCACGGTCGTCGATCACCGCCCCGAGGAAGGTGGCAAAGTCGGCGACGTCGCCCATCGGCAGCGACTCGGTGGTGGCGGCGAGGGGCTCGCGC
Source organism: Chloroflexota bacterium (assembly GCA_034666485.1). Classification (GTDB taxonomy): domain Bacteria; phylum Chloroflexota; class Dormibacteria; order Aeolococcales; family Aeolococcaceae; genus CF-96. Next base: position 443 of record JAXDLS010000464.1, on the reverse strand, counting down.
AGCCGCTCCCAGAGGCTGCGGGGCACGTAGGCGCGTGAGGGTGCCGAGCACTTCTGGCCCTGGTACTCGAACGCGCCGCGCACCAGCGCCGTGCTCAGCGCCTCGGGGTCGGCGGAGGCGTGGGCGATGACGAAGTCCTTGCCGCCGGTCTCCCCGACCAGCCGCGGGTAGGAGCGGTAGCCGTCGATGTTGGCGGCAACCTCCCGCCACATGGAGCGGAAGACGCCGGTCGAACCGGTGAAGTGGATGCCGGCGAGGGCGGGGTGGCGCAGCGCCACCGCCGAGACCGGGCCGCCGTCGCCGGTGACCATGGTGATCACCCCGGGCGGCAGCCCCGCCTCCATCAGCAGCTCCATGATCAGCGAGGCGGCGAGCTGGGAGGTGCGGGCCGGCTTCCAGACCACGACGTTGCCCATCAGCGCGGGCGCGAGCGGCAGGTTGCC
>JAXDLS010000463.1:0-3597 GCA_034666485.1 Chloroflexota bacterium | reverse complement strand
GCCGTCCATGCAGCGATCGTAGCACCGGTATGTTTGAACTCTCAATATCTGTGCTATGGTGTCACTGAAGGTTGAGCTCTCAACCAACCAGGAGGCACCCCGATGACCACCGCCTACACCCCCACCGGCCTCAGCGGCCTCAGCGCCGGCACCTGGACGATCGACCCGGTCCACTCCGAGGTCGCCTTCTCGGTTCGACACATGATGGTCGGCAAGGTGCGCGGCCGGTTCGCCACCTTCAGCGGCGAGATCGTCGCCACCGGCGACGGCTCGGCGACGGTGAACGTCAGCATCGACGTCGCCTCGGTCGACACCCAGAATCCCCAGCGGGACGAGCACATCCGCTCCGGCGACTTCTTCGAGGCCGCGACCTACCCGCAGGCGAGCTTCCGCTCCACCGGGCTGCGCGAGCACGGCGGCCAGACCTACGTCGACGGCGAGCTGACCCTCCACGGCGTGACCCGGCCGGTCACCCTCGAGCTCGAGCCCGGCGGCGTCACCCGCGACCCCTACGGGAACGTCCGCGCCGGTTTCTCGGCCACCACCGAGATCGCCCGCAACGACTACGGCATCACCATCCAGATGCCCATGGACGGCGGCGGCGTGGTCGTCGGTGAGAAGGTGCGCCTCGCCATCGAGGTCGAGGCCGTCCTCCAGGCGGCCTGAGCCCCAGACTCAGGGTCGAGGCCGCGCCCGGGCAGCCGGGCGCGGCCCCGCCGGACACGGAGGCAGGTCATGAAGGTGCACGAGCTGGGACACATCGTCCTCTACGTCCGCGACGCCGAGCGCTCCGCGGAGTTCTACCGCGACGTGCTCGGCTGGCGGCAGGTGATGCCGCCGCCACCGGCGCCGGTCGAGGGCGTCGTCATGTTCTCGAGCGGGCGCACCCACCACGAGCTGCTGCTGATCGAGGTGGGCGACCAGGCGACACCGACCCCGCAGGGCCGGCGGCTGGGGATGTACCACTTCGGCCTCAAGGTGGGCGACACCGACAACGAGCTGCGCGAGGCCCGCGACCGGGTGCTCGCCTCCGGCACCCCGCTGCTCGGCGCCTCCGACCACGGGATGACCCACAGCCTCTACATCGCCGACCCCGACGGCAACGAGATCGAGCTGTACATCGACGTGCCCGGCGTGCGCTGGGACGATCCCGCGGTGCTCGCCTCCCCGATCCGGCCGCTGCACCTGTAGCCGCCGCCGCCGTCACCGGCGTCAGGCGAAGGCGCTGACGCCGGTGATGTCGCGGCCGACGATCAGGGTCTGGATCGTCTCCGTGCCCTCGAAGGTGTAGATCGCCTCGATGTCGGCCATGTGCCGCATCACGTGGTACTCGAGCAGGATCCCGTTGCCGCCGAGCAGGATGCGGGCCTCGGCGATCACCCCGCGCGCCTTGCCGGTGTTGTTGAGCTTGGCCAGCGAGGCGATGGTGTCGGAGAGCCGGTGCTCCTCGGTGAGCCGTCCCAGGCGCAGGCAGAAGAGCTGCATGGCGGTGACGTCGGCGAGCATCCGCACCAGCTTCTCCTGGACGATCTGGAAGCTGACCAGCGGCTTGCCGAACTGCTCGCGGCGGCGGGCATAGGTGAGCGCGGCGTCGTACGCCCCGACGGCGTGCCCGAGTGCCATCCAGGCGCATGCCGCCCGGGTCGTGGCCAGCACCCGTCCGGCGGAGCGGAAGCCGGTCGACCGGGGCAGCAGCGCATCCGCGGGCACACGCACCTCGCGCAGCTCGATGTCGGCCTGCCACATCGCCCGCAGCGAGCCCTTGCCGCTGATCGCGGTGGCCTCGTAGCCGGGAGCGCCCCGCTCCACCAGGAAGCCCTTGACCTGGCCGTCCTCGGTGTCGCGAGCCCAGACGACCGCGACGTCGGCGACGGTGCCGTTGCCGATCCAGCGCTTGGCGCCGCTGAGCACGTACTCGTCCCCGCGCCGCTCGGCACGGGTCTCGAGCGCCACCGAGTCGGAGCCGTGGTTGGGCTCGGTCAGCGCGAAGGCGCCGAGCTTCTCGGCGCGCGCCATCGCCGGCAGCCAGCGCTGCCTCTGCTCCTCGGAGCCGAGCATGGCGATGGAGCGCATCGCCAGCCCGGCCTGCACGCCCAGGAAGGTGCCGAGGCTGCCGTCACCGCGGTTCAGCTCCATGTGGATCAGGCCCGCCGCGATCGGGCTCATCGGCGGGCATCCGTAGCCCTCGATGCCGTCGCCGATCAGGCCCAGGTCGCCCAGCCGCCGGAACAGGTCGAGCGGCATCTCGGCGCGCTCCCAGTGGTCCGAGATGACCGGCAGCACCTCCCTGTCGACGAAGCGGCGGGTGCGCTCCAGGTAGTCCATCTCCGCGTCGCTGAGCTCGTCGCGGATGAGGAGGTAGTCGGTCCCCAGCGCCTTGCCGATGTCGGTGGGCGGAGGTGCCGCCGCAGCGGTGGTGACGGTCTCGCTGGACATCGATCGTGCCTCCTCCCGGCTCCCGTTCTCCCGGCCGGCGTGGCCATCCTAGCTATGCTCCCCGCGGTGGTCATCCTCGGACACGGCGCCTCGGGAACGGCGGCGAGCATGCGGCCGCACGTCGAGGGCCTCCGCGTGCGGGGGGTGGCGGCGGAGGCGCTCGACCTGCCCAAGGGGCGGGCCGAGCGCGCCGTGGTGACCTTCGCCGCCGCCGTCCGTCCGCACGGCGCCGCGGTGGTGGTCGGCGGCCACTCCTACGGCGGGCGGGTGGCCAGCATGCTCGCCGCCGAGGAGCCGGTGGCCGGGCTGGTGCTGCTCAGCTACCCCCTCCACCGCCCCGGGCACCCCGAGGAGCTGCGCACCGAGCACTGGCCCCGGATCGGCTGCCCGGTGCTGCTGCTCTCCGGGGAGTCCGACCCGTTCGCCCGCATCGAGCTGCTGCGCACGGCGGTGCCGCTGCTCGCGGACGCACGGCTGGTCACCTATCCACGGACCGGCCACGGCCTGTCGGCGGTGCTCGACGACGCCCTCGATCACATCGCCGCCTTCGTCGCCGCGGTGGGGGTGCGTGCGGAGTAGACTGCCGCGCATGATCGCAGCCATCTTCGGCGCCAAGCACATCATCCTGTACGTGGTCATCCTGATCGCAATCGTCGGCGTGCTGTACGTGACGATGGGTCGGGGCCGCACCTGACCACAACTCGCCACCACAGAGAGGGAGGGAGCGCTCCTCACTGACGGTTGAGGTGCCCGCCACGTTCCCAGAACCGTGCCGACTCGACACCGGCCCCGGTGCCGGCGGCATCGTATCCGTCGTCGATCCAGCGTGCCGGATGCACGCCGTCGACGAACCCCATGAACGGAGGATGGATGCTGTAGCCGAGCAGCGCACGGATGCGCTCTGAGTAGCGTGAGGCACGCAGCGCCGACGGTGGCGCCGAGCATCAGGCCCGGCAGCGCCCGCCGGCGCAGTACCACTCGGCGCTGTTGAAGGTCCAGGCATTGTCGTTGCGGCGCACCCCGAGCAGCCGGCTGCTGACGCTCATCACGCTGACCTGCTGGTACAGCGGGAGCTCGGGGAGGTCGGCGGCGAGCAGCTCCTCGGCGCGCATGTAGGCGCGGCCGCGCTCGGCGAGCGACACCGCGGCGCGCCCCTCCTCG
>JAXDLS010000462.1:0-4999 GCA_034666485.1 Chloroflexota bacterium | reverse complement strand
GAAGTAGTTCTGCGGCCGGACCACCTCCGCGCCGGCGAGCAGCGCCTCGACGCGCCGCAGTCCGGAGGCGGACCAGCGGACGTCGTCGTCGGCGATGACGACGCCATCGTTGACGGCGTTGCGCAGGCCGGTCAGCACTCCGGCGACCTTCCCGTTGCGGCCGCCGAGGTCGGGATCGGGGCGCAGGTGGCGGACCGTCGCCGGCCAGATGCACCGGTGATGCTCGAAGGTCGCCGGGCCGGACCCGTCCACCACCAGGATCTCGGTCGAGCCGGGAAGGGCATCGAGATAGGCGGTGAGATCGTCGTGGGTCCCCGCGCAGGGGCCGTCGCAGCGGATCGGCAGCACGTAGCTGAGCGTCATCCCACGACGGGCGCTGCAGGAGCGGTCAGTGGCTGCCGCAGGGAGCTGCGTCCGTCCGCCCAGTCGCCGAGCAGCCGGCGTGCGAAGCGTCCCTCGAGGTCGAGCAGGGCGCGTGCGCCGAACACGATGTCGCCGGCCAGCCGCGGCTCGGCGGCGGCAAGGGCCGCCGCCAGCTGGTTGCGGGCCATGACCTCGTGCACGCTGTCGGCCTCGACGTGCTCGTCGTAGAAGTGGGTTGCCGCCTCGTCGAGGCCGAGCCGGCGCATCCCGCCGGCATAGCGTGCGTTGGGGCCGGACGAGGTCATCTCGAAGACGGCGAGGTGGCCCACGATCGCTCCGCGCAGACGCCGATGCAGTCCGAACAGCGACATGAGGTTCACGGTCGCCAGGGTGGGTCCGGGCAGGTGCTCGAGGTAGGCACCGTACCGGCTGTCGAGGCCGAGCCGCTCCATGGTGCGGGCGAAGAGCGTGCAGTGCATGCGCTCGGCGCAACCCTCCCCGTACTCCTCCGACTGGATTCGAATGAGCGTGGCCTTGGGAACACCCGCCAACCGCGGAATCGCCCAGGTGTGCGGGTCCGCCTCCTTGAGCTGATAGGCGGAGCGGTGGACGGCGAACTCGCGGTACTGCTGCAGGGTGCCGCTGTCCGCCAGCACCCGTGAGAGCGAGGGCGACTCGTCACCGTCGACGATGGACTGCAGTTCCTCGGCCACCCCGAGCCCCTTCTCGGGCGGCGTGGGGTGCGCCGCTCGGAGCGTCCTCTCGAAGGGCTCCTCGAGCCGGCCGCGATAGGCGACCAGGGACGGGTGCCACTCCCACCCGTCGTCGACCTGCGAGAACCCCCGGTACGCGAGCTCGTAGCAGACGTAGAGGGCGAGGTGGAGATCGTCGTCACCGAGAGCATCCCCGAGGAAGGGCGGTGGCTCCGGGAGCCGGTGAGGGGATGACGTCAGGTGCGCCAGCAGGAGACCACTCAGCGGCCCTCGCGGCCGGGGCAGAGGTGGCTCCCGTCCACCATCGTCACCGAGGGCGACGCGACCGTTGCCATGCGAGACCGACATCCGAGCACCTCCCCACATGAAACCGCCCGCCGGGATGGTCTCCTCGACGCCCCCCCTTGGGCTCAATATGATACTGCTCATGGTCGACGAAATGGGTGCGATGATATCATGGATAAGTCATCACCCAACGCGTCTCCAGGACGCCGACACCTCCCACTGAGGTCAGGCGTGGTCCCCCGAATGCTCGGGGATCAGTCGGCGATCGGCCCTGACCGTCTGACGCTAGCTATCTCTTCGAGATCGCGATCCTCGTCTTCCTGGTGATCGCCGTGTCGACGCTCGTCCTTCGGGTGCGCGGCCGGGGAGCCCGCGGCACCGCTCGCGCTCGCAACGACGACGCCTGATCCGGGCTCACGTCGCCGGCCGCAGGGCCACCAGCAGGACGGCGCCGCCGAGCGCCAGGACGGCGCCGTAGGCGAGCCCCGGCACCGGGCCGGCGGTCGCCCAGATGGCGCCCACCGCGACGCTGGACACCAGGTCACCCACGCCGGCAACCGCCGAGGCGATTCCGAAGGCGGTGCCGCGGTGCTCGGCGTCCACCAACGACGCCACGTAGCTGCTCTCCGTCAGGCTGACCAGGGCGGCTGAAGCGCCGGCTGTGACGGCGACCACGGCAACGGCGACGGCGCCGTGGCCCGCCGCGGCCACCAGGCAGGCGACCGCGAACAGGCCGTAGCCGGCTGCGAGCACGCTGCGACCGCCGACACGGTCGACGAGCCAGCCCCCCGGGTACGACACCACGGCGCCGGCGGCGTTGACGCCGAGGAAGAAGGCCACGGCGGCGGCGGTCGCCGATGCGGTGCTCAGCTCAGGGCGCAGCATGTCGAGGGCGCGCAGGATCAGGAAGGCCACGGCGAAGTTGCCCAGACCGAAGGCGCCGACCGCCGCGATGAGCCGCCAGAACGGTCGGGGCATCTCCTGGCGGCGGGGACGCGGCCGTGCGGATGGCGTCTGCGGGTCGCGGGTGAGCCCGGCGAAGACCAGGACGCTGAGCAGGCCGGGTCCGACCGCGACCAGGAAGACCGTCTGGAACCCGTGCCCGGTGGCCAGGAGGAGGAAGGCGACGCCCGGGCCGATCAACGCCCCCAGGGTGTCCAGCGCCTCGTGGAGACCGAAGGCCTTTCCGAGGTCGGCTCGGTCGACGGACCCGGCGAGCATCGCCGAGCGGATCGGCTTGCGCACTCCGCGCCCGATCCATGCCACCGCCCGGGAGCCCGCCACCTGGGTCCACTGGCCGGCGATGGCCAGGGTTGCCAGGCCGCCGACGGTGGTGAGGTACCCGCCCGTGGCGAGCCGCCGGCGCCAGGGCAGGCGGTCGCTGCGCAGCCCGCTGACGAACACCGCCACCGCGAGGCAGGCATCCCCGACGCCCTCGACGACCCCGAGCGCGACCGTCGAGGCGCCCAGGCCGATGACCAGGAAGAGCGGCAGGACGGCGAGCGTCATCTCGTAGTTGGCGTCCGCCAGGAGGTCGGCGACGCTGATCGCGACCACGTTGCGGTTCAACCACGGGCGCGGATGCCGCCTCGCCCCGGGAGGAGCGTCGAGCGGTGCCCGGCGGCGGGCGCTCAGCACGCCAGCGTGCCGGTGACGTGCGCGGTCCTCCCCCGAAGCGTGGCGATGTCGGCGTCGACCTCGAAGCCCCGGCTGGGGTGGAACACCGCCCCACTGCCGTGGAAGTCGCCGTACCGCTCGACGTCGAGGAAGACCGAGCCGTCGGAGGAGGCCGACAGGGTGCCGACGTCGCCGCCGCGTGGCCCGACGATGGTGATCCTCACCGCCGCCGGCGCGCAGATCGCGGGGGGATCGCCGGCGGCGTGCCAGGTGCCCGGCACCGCACCGGTGAGGACGACCGACCCGCTCACCGTGTGCGCGTGGGCGACCAGGCCCCCGAGGACCTGGGCCTCGGGCTCGGCCGCGCCGCCGCATGCGCAGGCGGCGAGCACCGGCAGAGTGGCGGCGGCGACGAGCAGGGAACGCGCCAGATGCCTCACCGGCGGAAGCGTAGCGCTCCCGGGCGGGGGGGTGATGGGCGCGCGTGATGGGCATCGGCCTTCGGCAGGGCGCTCCCGGCAGCGTTCCCGCACGTGCCGGTACCTGACGCAGCCATCCCTGAGGATGCCCGATTGTTTGGTCTCTCATCCCGCATCTGCGGCATACTCTCCTCGTGCCGACGTATGGGATGGGCCAGGCCGCTGAGCTGCTCGGGGTCAGCCCCGACACCGTGCGACGCTGGGCCGATGCGGGCCGGCTGGCGGCGCTCCGCACGCGGGGTGGTCACCGCCGCATCAACGGGGCGGCGCTCGCCGACTTCGCGGCGTCCCAGGCGGCCGGTCACCAGCCGTCGACCATCGTCTCGGAGTCCGCGCGCAACCGCTTCACCGGTCTGGTGACCCGGGTGGTCCGGGACACGGTCATGGCCCAGGTCGAGATCCAGGCCGGCCCCTTCCGGGTGGTGTCCCTGTTGAGCCGGGAGGCGGCGGACGAGCTGGGCCTCGCCCCCGGCGTTCTCGCCGTCGCCTCGGTGAAGGCGACCAACGTCGTCGTCGAGCTGCCCGCCCAGAGGGAGAGCGAGCCGAGCGGCACGCAGAGCTAGGAGACTCCATGGTCGAGGCCGTCCGTATTCTTGGCATCGTCGCCGTCGCCACCGTCGTCGCGGGATGCGGCGGCTCGAGCGTCGCACCGGCATCGCCCTCCCCATCCGGACGCGCCTCGACGCTCACCGGACCGCTCACCGTCCTCGCCGCGGCATCGCTCACCGAGGCGTTCACCGACGCCAGGAAGGCGCTGGAGGCGGGGAACCCAGGGCTGGCGATCACCGACAGCTTCGCCGGGTCCCAGCAGCTCGTCTCCCAGATCCAGAGTGGCGCGCCGGCGGACGTGGTCGCCACCGCCGACCAGGCCAGCATCACCACGCTGGCGAGCGCGGGCCTCGTCGACACCCCCACCGTCTTCGCCCACAACACGCTGGAGATCGTCGTCGCCCCCGGCAACCCCAGGGGGGTCAGGGGACTTGCCGACCTCGCCCGCCCGGACCTCATCGTGGTGCTCGAGGATCCGTCGGTGCCCGCGGGGAAGTTCGCGCGCCAGGCGCTGCAGAAGGCCGGCATCACCGTCGCTCCCAGGTCGCTCGAGCTCGACGTCAAGTCCGAGCTCCAGAAGGTGGCGATGGGAGAGGCCGATGCCGGGATCGTGTACGTGACCGACGTGTCCGCGGCGGGGTCCAGGGTCACCGGGGTGCCGATCCCGGACGGCCAGAACGTCACCGCCACCTACCCCGTCGCGGTGGTGAAGGCGAGCAGGCACCCGGCGGCGGCCAGGGCGTTCGTCGGCGAGATCGTCTCCGGGGCTGGGCAGAGGGCGCTGCGGGCGCGCGGCTTCCTCGGTCCGTGAGGCAGGGGAGGCCGCCGCTCGGCCTCCTGGTCCCGGCCGTGGCGGCGGTCGCGCTGTCGGTCGTGCTCGGTGTGCCGCTGGCGTGGATGCTGGCCCGCGTGCGCTTTCCCGGTCGTCCCCTCGTCCGTGCGCTGGTGACCCTGCCGATGGTGCTGCCCCCGGTGGTGGGGGGCGTCGCCCTC
>JAXDLS010000461.1:0-2856 GCA_034666485.1 Chloroflexota bacterium | reverse complement strand
GCCCAGGTCGACCGCCTGCTCCACACCTCGGTCACCACCCACAGCCTGCCCATGATCGAGGCGGCCGAGGAGATCGCCGCGGTGGCGCCGGGCGGCCTCGAGTCGGTCTTCCTCTGCAACAGCGGCGCCGAGGCGGTCGAGGCGGCCATCAAGCTGGCCCGGAAGGCGACCCGCCGGAGCGACGTGATCGCCTTCCTCGGGGCCTTCCACGGGCGCACCTACGGCGCGCTCACCCTCACCGCCTCCAAGGCCAAGTACCACGCCGGGATGGGCCCGCTGCTCCCCGGTGTCCACCATGTCCCGTATCCCCGCGACGGCGAGGGCGAGACGGCGGTGGCCGAGATCGGGCGCCTCCTCGCCAGCGTGGTCGACCCCGGCGACGTCGCCGCCGTGGTGGTCGAGCCGGTGCTCGGCGAGGGCGGCTACGTGGTACCCCCGGAGGGGTTCCTTCCCGGCCTGAGGCGGCTCTGCGACCGCCACGGCATCCTGCTGGTCGCCGACGAGGTGCAGACCGGGTTCGCGCGCACCGGCCGGTTCTTCGCGGTCGAGCACACCGGCACCCAGCCGGACATCATGTGCCTGGCCAAGGGGCTGGGCAACGGCATGCCGGTGGCCGCCATGGTGGCCACCCGTGAGGTGATGAGCGCCTGGCACCCCGGCGACCACGGCACCACCTACGGGGGCAACCCGGTGGCCTGCTCCGCCGCCGTGGCGGTGATCCGGACGATTCGGTCGGAGGGGCTGGTGGAGCGCTCGGCGCGGCTCGGCGACGCGGTGCTGGAGCGTGCCCGGGGCTGGCCGGCGCTCTGCCCGCGCCTCTCCGATGTCCGCGGCGTCGGGCTGATGATCGGCCTGGAGTTCACCACCCCGGAGGGCGCCCCCGACCCCGCGCTGGTCGCCCGGATCCGCGAGGAGTCGCTGCGCGGCGGCCTGCTCCTGCTCAGCTGCGGCAGCGACGACAACGTCATCCGGCTGATCCCGCCGCTCACCATCCCCGAGGCGGAGCTCGACCAGGGGCTGGAGATCCTCGAGGCGGCGCTCGGGACCTGCGCAGGGAGGAACGGGGGAGTCCCCCGAGAATGACCGCCGCGGCGGAGCGGCACGGCAACCACATCGGCGGCGGCTCCGTCGAGGCCGCCGGCGACGCCGTGTTCGAGTCGCTCAACCCCGCCCGCCGCGACGAGGTGATCGGCGTCTTCCCCCGCAGCGGCGCCGCCGAGGTCGACGCCGCGGTGGCGGCGGCGCGGGCGGCGCAGGCCGCCTGGAGGGCGACCCCCTGGCCCGCCCGCGGCGAGATCATCCTCCGGGCCGGCCTGCTCCTCGAGGAGCGCAAGGAGGAGATGGCGCGGCTGATGACGCGGGAGATGGGCAAGGTGCTGGTCGAGGCCCGGGGCGACGTCCAGGAGGGCGTCGACATGGCCAAGTTCATCGCCGGCGAGGCGCGCCGGCCCTTCGGCGAGACCGTGCCCAGCGAGCTGCGCGACAAGTGGGCGATGACCATGCGCCAGCCGCTCGGGGTGGTGGCGATCATCACCCCCTGGAACTTCCCCGTCGCCATCCCCACCTGGAAGCTCTTCCCGGCGGTACTGGTGGGCAACACGGTGGTGTTCAAGCCCGCCGAGGACACCCCGCTCTGCGCCCTGCGGCTGGTGGAGATCCTCGAGGAGGCGGGACTTCCTGCCGGGGTTGTCAACATCGTCTTCGGCCTCGGCCCCGAGGCGGGCGAGGCGCTGGTGCGTCACCCCGGCGTCGCCGCCGTGTCCTTCACCGGCAGCGTCCCCACCGGCCGTCGCATCGCCGAGCTCTGCGGCGGGATGCTCAGGCGCTGCTCGCTGGAGCTGGGCGGCAAGAACGCCATCGTGGTCATGGACGACGCCGACGTCGAGCTGGCCGTCGACGGCGCCCTCTGGGGAGCCTTCGGCACCAGCGGCCAGCGCTGCACCGCCTCCTCGCGGCTGATCGTCCACCGGCGCCGCCTCGCCGACTTCACCGACGCGCTCGTCGACCGCGCCTCGCGCCTGCGCCTCGGCGACGGGCTGGTCGAGGGCGTCGACATCGGCCCGGTCATCAATCCGCGCCAGCTCGAGCGCATCCACGGGTACACCGAGGTCGGCGTGGGCGAGGGCGCACGGCTGCTCCTCGGCGGCGAGGTGGCCCGCGAGGACGAGCTCGCCCGCGGCTGCTTCTACCGCCCCACGGTGTTCGCCGACGTCGCCCCGGGGATGCGCATCGCCCAGGAGGAGATCTTCGGCCCCACCACCGCGGTGATCCCGGTCGGCTCGCTCGACGAGGCCCTGGAGGTCGCCAACGGCACCGTCTACGGGCTCAGCCTCTCGCTCTACACCACCGACCTGCGCACCGGCTTCCGTGCCATCGACGAGCTCGAGGCGGGCATCGTCTACGTCAACGCCCCCACCATCGGCGCCGAGATCCAGCTGCCCTTCGGCGGCATCAAGAACACCGGCAACGGCCACCGCGAGGCAGGCACGGTTGCGCTGGACCAGTTCAGCGAGTGGAAGAGCATCTACGTGGACTACAGCGGCAGATTGCAGCGAGCGCAGATCGACACGTAACGTTTGTGCCCGGCAAGCCGGCGCTGTCGAGCTGCTCGGTCGATCTGCCGCCGGTGTGAACTGCTCGGCCGATCAGCCATGGGGCGGAGATGTGCGAGCGGTGATGTGGCCGGTGGAGATGCCCGGCAGTTCTGCCGCCGGTTGAGATTCGCGTGGGGCCGCTCTGCCGCCGGTTTTTACTCGGGGGGGACTGCGTCCCCCCCGCTCAGTCGCAAGACATCGTGCGCTGGCGCGCCCGATGCCGGCTCCTGCCCCCCCTCGCCGGCACTCGCCGGCGGCGCGC
>JAXDLS010000460.1:0-3050 GCA_034666485.1 Chloroflexota bacterium | reverse complement strand
TTATCGCGACAGACGACAGTATCGGAGTTATTGGAGTTCTTGGGTCGTACGCGACGGAACATGATATACCCAAATGCCAACAAACGACGCTAGCGCGTCGAAATTCGTCCCCCGACATGGTTGACTGAGCCGATGGACGGTGTATGTTAGGAGCACTTTCATCAGCTTGTGGCGGGCTTCAGGAAGGGATGCCAACAATGCGTCTGCGTTCGTCTCCGCTTGTCCTCGGATTGATCGCCTGCACGGCGACCGGGACCATGGCCCTGACCTCGACCACCGCGTTCGCCGCGTCGAGCCACAGCAGCCACAAGACCACCAAGGTCAGCGTCAAGGGCAGCAGCAACTGCACCGTGGTGGGCAACAACAACACCGTCCACTGCACCACCGTGTCCCACAGGAGCCACGGCCACAACAACGGCCATGGTGACGGCCGGGACTTCGGGCGTCACGGCGGCGGCATCCTCGAGGGTGTCGGTGACATCCTGGGAGGCGTGCTCGGCGCCCTGTAAGCACAGCTGACACCGCGGCCCGGCCGGGCCGCGTCAGACCTTCCGCACATGCCCGTCCCCAGACACGGGCGTGGACGTGACCGAGGCGGGGGTGACGGCCGATCGACGCGCCGTCATCCCCGCTCACCTCAGGCGAGCATTGCAGATGAGCACCTCCCGTTCCACCGCCGTGGCCCTCGCCGGCACCGCGCTGATGGGCCTTCTCGCCGCCTGCGGCTCCGCAGGGGCCAGCAGCGCGGGCTATGTCCCCCTCACCACGTCCCCCACGCCGGCGCCCGCCGTGGTGGCCCCGGCGCAGGCGGCCGGACAGGTCGCGCCCGCGGTCGCGGCCGGAAAGCCCGGGAACGTGGTGGCGCCGCAGGCTCCGGCGACCGACTTCACCGCCCTGGCGCGGCGCTTCGTCGCGCTGCGCAACAGCGGGACGCAGGCGCTCGCGGCGATCAAGAACCAGGCCTCGAGCACCGACCTCGAGGTCGACAAGCGGCTGATGGCGCAGGCGGCCACCATCTACGGCACCTACGTGCAGCAGCTGCGTGCCCTGCCCTTCCCCGCCACCATGAAGCCCGACGCCGATGCGCTCGCCACGGCGGTGAGCGTGGTGCAGGCGACCTTCGTCCAGGCCTCGCAGGTGGCGACGTTCAACGACCTCGACCCGCTGCTCCAGAAGCTCGTCGACGGCCAGGACGACCAGCTCGCCGCCACCAACGTCGTGGAGAAGGACCTCGCCCTGCCCCAGTCGACGCCCAAGCCCTAGGCTGGGCTAGCGGCGCGCGGCCGCCCCGACCTCCCGCATCTTCTGGGTCTGCTTGGCGAGCATCGGGACCATCCGCCGTGTCTTGGCGACCATGGTCGCGGCGCGCACCAGCTGGCGCGAGACCATCCGCGGCCCGGGCCCGCCCGGCACCTCGCGCCGGCGCAGGCTGCGCTCGGTGTCGAAGAGCTCGGTCACCTCGGGGCCGATGCGGGGGTCGACCGCCGCCCAGTCGGCGGCGCTCAGCTCGGCCAGGGTGCGCCCGGCGCGCTGGGCCACCCGCACCGCACGGCCGACGATCCTGTGCGCCTCACGGAAGGGCACGCCGTGGACCACCAGCCACTCGGCGACGTCGGTGGCCATGAGCAGCGGATCGGCGGCCGCCGCGGCCATCGCCTCGACGTCGAAGATGACAACTCTGACCACATCGGTGAGCATCACCACCGCCGCCTGGGCGGTGTCGACGGCGTCGAACAGCGCCTCCTTGTCCTCCTGGAGGTCGCGGTTGTAGGCGAGCGGCAACCCCTTGAGGGTGGTGAGCAGCGAGACCAGGGCGCCGGTGACGCGCCCGGTGCGCCCGCGGATCAGCTCGAGCACGTCCGGGTTCTTCTTCTGCGGCATCAGGCTCGACCCGGTCGCGTAGGCGTCGGGCAGCTCGGCGAAGCCGAACTCGGTCGAGGTCCAGAGCACCAGCTCCTCGGCGAAGCGCGACAGGTGGACCATGAGCAGGGCGCAGGCGGCGACGATCTCCACGGCGAAGTCGCGGTCGCTGACCGCGTCGAGGCTGTTGGCGCTGACGTGATCGAAGCCCAGCTGGTCGGCGACCACCCGCCGGTTGATGGGCAGGGTGGTGGCGGCCAGGGCGCCGCTGCCCAGGGGGAGGACGTCGCAGCGGTCGTGGCAGTCCTGCAGCCGCTCGATGTCGCGCTGGAGCATCTCCACATAGGCGAGCAGGTGATGGGCGAGCGAGACCACCTGGGCGCGCTGCATGTGGGTGTAGCCGGGCAGGGCGGTGAGGCGGTGCTCCTGGGCGCGGCGCGCCAGCTCCTCCTGCAGCGAGGCGATGGCGAGCATCAGGTCCCGCGACACCCGCTTGCCATAGAGGCGCAGGTCGGTGGCCACCTGGTCGTTGCGGCTGCGGGCGGTGTGCAGCTTCCCGGCGACGTCGCCCACCTTCTCGAAGAGGCGGCGCTCGATCGCCATGTGGATGTCCTCGTCGCCCTCGTCGAAGACGAACTCGCCCTTGTCGAGCTCGCGGCGGATGTCGCGCAGCCCGGCGTCGATCGCCTTCTGCTCGTCGCGGGTGAGCAGCTCGATGGAGCGGAGCATCCGCGCGTGCGCCTGCGAGCCCTGGATGTCCTCCGGGTAGAGGCGGCGGTCGACGGGCAGCGAGGTGGTGAACTCCTCGACGCGGCGCGCCGTGCGGGTTGCGAAGCGTCCCGACCACGCCTTCTCGGCGACCCGTGGCGGCGGCGGCGCCGGCTCGGCCTCGGCGGGAGGCGCCGGGGCGGACGGCGGTGGCGGGATCGCGGCGGCGGGCGCGCGGCGGCGGGTCGCGGCGGGGGTGCGCGGCTCGGGGAGGCTGCGCTCGTCCCCCTCCTCCACCCCGGCGCCGACGACGCGGATGCCCCGGGTCACGCCGGCGTCCCCGGGGCGGCGGCGGCGCCGTCGGCGGTGAGGCGGTCGAGGCGCTCGGGGAGCAGCCTCCGCGAGGCGTCGCCGAGGGCGTGCTGCACCGCCGTCTGGGTGCGCAGGGGCAGGCCGAAGAGCTCGATGAAGCCGCGCGCCGA
>JAXDLS010000459.1:0-4682 GCA_034666485.1 Chloroflexota bacterium | reverse complement strand
GCGCCCCCCTGACCGGCTCCTACGCCTACTACCTGTTCGCCCTCGCCATCCTCTGCGCGGCGGTGCTGCTGGTCTGGAACCTGCGCCGCGGCAAGACGGGCCGGGTGCTGCGCGCGGTGCGCGACTCGGAGCTGGCCGCCGCCACCGTGGGCCTGGACGTCACCGCCTGGAAGCTCGCGGCCTTCGGGCTCTCGGCCGGGATCGCCGGGCTCGCCGGCGCGCTGCTGGCGGTGCGCATCGGCTCGGTGAGCCCGGGCTCCTACGACTTCCTCCACTCCGTGCAGCTCACCGCGCTGGCCACCGTGATGGGAGTGAGCGCCATCGCCGCGGCGCCCGCCGCCGGCATCGTCACCGTCTTCGGCCCCGAGCTGCTCAGCGGCATCGCGGTCTCCTCCACCTGGTTCCCGCTGCTCATCGGCACCACCCTCATCCTCCAGCTGGTGCTGGTGCCCGAGGGGGCGGTGGTGCGCACCCGCCACGACATGGCGCGGCTCGGCCGGCTGGTCTCGGGCCGCCGCGGGCGCGACCCCGCGGTCGCCGAGGTGGCCCGATGACGGTGCTGCTGCAGATCGACCGGGTCTCCAAGCGCTACGGCGGCGTGCAGGCGCTGAACGACGTCTCCTTCCGCGTCGAGCGGGGCGGCATCAAGGGACTGATCGGGCCCAACGGCGCCGGCAAGACCTCGCTCTTCAACTGTGTCTGCGGCGTGCTCCGGGTCGACGGCGGGCACATCCGGTATGCCGGCCGCGACCTGCACGGCCTGGCCCCGCACCGGCGCGCGCGCCTCGGCATCGCCCGCACCTTCCAGACCCTCGAGCTCTTCCGCGAGCTCACCGTGCTCGAGAATCTCATGGTGCCGGTCGACGCCGCGGCGCGGCGCGGCATGCTCGCCGACGCCCTGCGCCTGCCCCGGGCGCGCTTCGAGGAGCACCGCGCCGGCGAGCGCGCCCACGCCCTGCTCCACTTCCTGGGCATCGCCGACGTCGCCGGCATTCCCGGCGGTGACCTGGCCATCGGCATCCAGCGCCGCGTCGAGCTGGGCCGCGCCCTGGCGCTGCGCCCCACCCTCCTGCTCCTCGACGAGCCCGCCGCCGGCCTCGACTCGCGTGAGACCGCCGAGCTCGCCGGGGTGCTGAGCCGCATCCGCGAGCGCTTCGGCACCACCATGCTGCTGGTCGACCACGACATGTCGCTGGTGATGCGCGTCTGCGACGACATCGCCGTGCTCGACTACGGGCGGCTGATCGCCGAGGGACCGCCCGAGCGCATCCGCGAGGACCCCACCGTGGTCCGCGCCTACCTCGGCGACAGCGCCGCATGACGCCCCTTCTCAGCGTCCGCGGGCTGCGCGCCGGGTATGGCGGCATCCCCGTGCTCTTCCACCTCGACCTCGAGGTCGGCGAGGGCGAGATCGTCGCCCTGCTGGGCGCCAACGGTGCGGGCAAGACCACCACCCTGCGCGCGCTCTCGGGGATGATCCCGCTGATGGCCGGAAGCGTCGGCCTCGCCGGCGAGACGGTGAGCGGCCGCCCCGCGCAGCGGCTCGCCCGCCTCGGCATCGTCCACATCCCCGAGGGGCGGGGGGTCTTCCCGTCACTCGAGGTCGACGAGACCCTGCGCCTGGCGGCCGCCATGGCCGGGGTGCCGCGGCGCGCCGTCGCGGGGACGCTCGACGAGATGTACGCGACCTTTCCCTCCCTCGCCAGGAGGCGCGGCCAGGCGGCCCGCCACCTCAGCGGCGGCGAGCAGCAGATGCTCGCCCTCGCCCGCGGGCTGGTCCACCGGCCGCGGCTGCTGATGATCGACGAGATGTCCCAGGGGCTGGCCCCGACGGTGGTCGACGCCCTCTTCGCGCTGGTGGCGACGCTTCCCGCCCGCGGCACCTCGCTGCTCCTGGTCGAACAGTTCGTGAGCCGCGCCCTCGCCCTCGCCTCGCGCGCCTACGTGCTCGAGAAGGGCGAGGTGAGCTACGCGGGAAGCGCCGCCGCCCTGGCCGCCGACGAGTCCTTCGTGCGCGGCTCGTATCTCGGTGATGCGGGAACGCCCGCGGGAATGGGAGGATCACGGGGATGAGGACGATGCGACGCGCGGTGATCGCGGCCCTGGCCGGGACGGTGGCCCTGGGCGGGGCCGCCGGGCTCGGCGGCGGTGCGCACCCGGTGCGGGCGGCGGTCAGCCTCGGCGTCGCCAACGGCACCGTCAACGCCGCCGCCGACCACGTCGCCGTGGGCAGCGGCGTCTTCCCCAACTTCAAGAGCGGCGCCGTCGACAGCTGGGTGCCGCTCGCCCACGCCCACGTGGACAACTCGCCCTTCGCCGAGGGCACCGCCAGCCCGCTCGACACCGGCCCCGGGGGGCAGACCGTCGCGGGCACGGCGAGCAGGCAGCAGCCGCAGTACGCCGAGGCGCGCTACCCCAAGGCGGACAGCACCGCCGACACGGTGGGCTCGCCGGGCGGCCCCTACGCCCATGCCAGCGCCGTCCAGGGGGCCGCGGCGGCGACCGCCACCCTGGCCGGCGGCGCTCCCCTCCCGGGGGGGCCGGGGACCACCGCCCGCAGTGCCCAGCTCGCCGCCCTCGACGCCGCCCTGCAGGCCTGGAGGGCGCGCTTCCTGACCCCGACGGCGGCGCTGACCCACCCCGCCGTCCACCCCGACGCCGCCGAGCCCGACGGCGCCGTCGCCGGGACCAGCTCCGTCTCGGCCGCCGTCGACCCCGCCACCGGGCTGGTCGACGGCGGCGACGCCCGGGTGGGCAGCGCCTCCTTCGGCGGCGGCAGCGTGCTCATCCGCAACCTCCACGTCAGCGTCTCGATCACCAACGCCGGCGTGCCCCACCAGACCTCGACCGTCGACCTCGGCCAGGTGACCGTGGGCGGCATGCCGGTGAGCGTGGGCTCGGGCGGGGTCAGCCTGGGCAGCGGGGCGGTGGTGCCCGTCGACCAGCTCCAGCAGGCGACCGACCAGCTCAACGCCGCGCTCGCGAAGGGCGGCCTGACCCTCCGCGCGGTGGCTCCGACGGTGACCACCTCGGGCAACCAGGCGACCGTGGTCGCGAGCGGCATCCACGTCGACGTCCAGCAGGCGCCCACCGCGCCCGGGGTGCCCACGCAGTTCGTCGAGCACACCATCGGCGAGGTGTTCGCCGACTCGCTCGCGGTCCCCGCCACCCCGCTCGCCGAGCTGCTGCCGCTGCTGCCGCTGTCGCCGGCCGCGTCCGGCGGCGCCGGCCAGTCCGGGCCCTCCGGGGGCACCGCCGGCACCGCGGTGAGCAGCCTCGGCGGGAGCGGGGCCGGGGGCACCTCGTATCCGTCGTCCTCCACCTCGAGCCCCCGCGGCGGCACCGGAGCGCACAGCGTCTCGCCGGGCTTGGTGACCACCGGGGTGACGCGGCAGAAGCCCCTGTGGCTGCTGCTGCTCTACTTCATGTGGCAGGCGCTGGTGATCGGCACCGCGGTGAGCCTGTGGTGGTGGCGCGCGGCGAGGACGGCGTGAGCATGGCCCTGGCGCGGCTGCGCCGGCGCTCCGAGCCCCAGGCGATCTGCCCGGTCGACCAGTGGGCCTTCACCCCGCGCTACACCGAGGGGCGCTGCCCGCTGTGCGACTGGCAGGCCCCGGGCGGCGAGGGCTACGCGGGGCGCACCGGTCGCGACCTCTTCTGGTCGGGAATGGCGGTGCTGCTCGCGGTGTCGCTGGCGATGGGCATCCTGGTGGTGCTCACCTACCTGCGCGCCTGAGCGGGCTCTCGCGTGGCTCAGGCGGCGGGACGCTCTCCCCGGGTCCGGCCCAGGTAGCGGCGCAGATCGTCGTCCGCGGCCCGGCTCGCCTCGTCGGAGTCGACCGCGCGCTCGAGAAGCTGGGCGAAGCGCGCCAGCGCAACCCCCTCGTCGCACGACTTCACGTCGTGCCACCGACCGCACTTGGGACAGTTCCAGCTGGTCACCGTGGAGCCTCGACCGTCCCACGCCGCGAGATGACGGCCACGGGACGGGATGGCCGCATCACCATGCATGCTCCGCCCAACCCACGAAGATCCGATGTGGATCCTGTGACATGGCTGCACCTGTGAAACGTGGCTCGGCGGACTTCCCTGCGCGGACCGGTGCAGGACGCGCCCCGCGACGGCGGGCCGGCTGCGACCATGGCGAGCCGTGGATACCGCCGGCCCGTCCTGCCCGCCGCCGCTGCGCACCCGGCTGCGCACCCGGCTGCCGGTCGACCTCCGGCTCACCCTCTTCCCGCTCTGGCGGGGCGGGCGCGACCCCTCCATGCGGCTCGGCGACGGGGAGGTGTGGCGCGCCACCCGCACCCCGCTCGGCGCCGCCACCCTGCGGCTGCGCGCCGGCGACGGCGGGCTCTGGGCGGAGGCCTGGGGGCCGGGGGCGCCGTGGGCGCTCGAGGGTGCGGCCGCGCTCGCAGGCCAGCTCGACGACGACTCCGACTTCCGCCCCACCGGGGGCCTGGTGGCGGCGCTGCGCCGGCGGCTGCCGGGCCTGCGCCTGGCGCGCACCGGCGGGGTGCTCGAGCCGCTGGTGGCGACGGTGGTGGAGCAGCGGGTGAGCGGCAGGGAGGCCTGGACCGGCCATGCCGCCCTGGTGCGGGCCCTCGGCGAGCCCGCCCCCGGCCCCGGGGGCCTGCTCCTCCCCCCCTCCCCCGCGGTGCTCGCGGGCACGCCGAGCTGGG
>JAXDLS010000458.1:0-4245 GCA_034666485.1 Chloroflexota bacterium | reverse complement strand
ACTACCGCATCACCTTCGCCGGTGGCGCGCAGCTCACCATCACCTCCGACGTGCAGCGGCTGCGCGACGGTCTGGAGGCCATCGAGCGCGGGGCCGGCGACGCCTACCTGCGCTTCCTCACCGACGCCGCCTACAAGTACCGGATCTCGCGGGAGCGCTTCGTGGAGCGCAACTTCCTGCACATGGGGCAGTTCCTCAGCCCCGGCAACCTTCCACGGCTCCTCGACACCGGCGCGCTGCGCAAGCTCGGCGGCCACGTGGCGCGCTACTTCAAGGACCCGCGGCTGCAGATCGCGTTCACCTTCCAGTCGATGTACCTGGGGCTGGCGCCGCGCGACGCCCCCGCGGTCTACGCGCTGCTCCCCTACACCGAGCTGGCCGAGGGCATCTGGTATCCGCGGGGGGGCATGTACCGCATCGTCGTCGCCCTGCTCGAGGTGCTGGAGTGCGACGGCGTCGAGGTGCGCACCGGCGCCGAGGTGACCCGCATCGAGCACCGCGACGGCCGCGCCACCGGGGTCGCCCTCGCCGGCGGCGGCCACCTGGATGCGGACATCGTCGTCTGCAACGCCGACCTGCCCTGGGCGTACGAGCACCTCCTCGACGAGCCGGTGCGGGCGCCGTACGGCAACGGCCGCCTCGAGAGGCTGCGCTACGGAAGCAGCACGCTGATGCTCTACCTGGGGATGCGCGGGGTGTCACCCGACCTGCTGCATCACAACGTGTACATCCCCGCCGACCCCACCCGGCACTTCGACGCCATCTTCCGCCGCGCCGGGGTGCCCGACGACCCCGCGCTCTACGTGCACGTGCCCACCCGCTCCGACCCCACCCTCGCCCCCGAGGGCCACGACTGCGTCTACGTGCTGGTGCCCTGCGCGGGCACCGACGCCGGCCCGCGCTGGCGCGAGGGCGACGGCGCCCGGCTGCGCGAGCACGCGCTCGACAGCCTCGCCCACCTGGGCATCCCCGACGCCCGCTCGCGCATCGTCACCGAGCGCATGGTCACCCCGGACGACTGGCGTGACCTGTACAACCTGCGCCGCGGCTCGACCTTCGGCATCGCCCACGACCTCTTCCAGGTGGGCATCTTCCGGCCCGCCAACCGGCATCGGACCCTGCGCAACCTCTACTTCGTGGGGGCCTCCACCCAGCCCGGCGGGGGGGTGCCGATGGTGTTCCTCGGCGCCCGCCTGGTGGCCGAGCGGGTGGCCGCCGAGGTGGGGCATGGCCGCTGAGGCGGGTGGGCGCCGGGCCGACCTGCGCAGCTGCCGGCGCATCATCCGCGTCCACGCCCGCTCCTTCGCCTTCGCCGCGCTCTTCCTCCCCGGCCGGGTGCGCGAGGACGTCGCCGTGGTCTACGCCTACTACCGCATGCTCGACGACCTCGTCGACGAGCCCCCGGAGGGGATGGGGCGAGAGCGGGTGCGCGCCGTCCTCGACGACTGGGACGCCTGGCTGGAGGCGGGGCTGCCCGCCGACGGCTCGCACCCGGTGCGCCGCATCCTCCCCGAGGTGGTGGAGCGGCGCCGGCTCCACGCCGACGACCTGCGCATCGTCATCCGCGGGCTGCGCTCCGACCTCGATCACCGCCGGCCCGCCACCATGGCCGAGCTGGAGGGGTACTGCTTCGACGTGGCCGGGTCGGTGGGACTGGTGATGGCCGACCTGCTGGGGGCGCGCGACCCCGAGGCCGCCCGCGAGGCCGCCGCTGCGCTGGGATCGGCGATGCAGCTCACCAACATCTGCCGCGACGTCGACGAGGACCTCGCCCGCGGGCGCGTCTACCTGCCCGCCGACGTCTGTGCGCTCACCGGCTGCGACGACGCCGCGCTGCTCGACCGGCGGGCCACCCCGGGGGTGCGGCTGGCGGTGGCGGTGGTGGCCCGGCGGGCCGCCGAGCTCTACGCGCGGGGGGTGACCGGTCTGCCCCTCCTGCCCCGTGAGGCGAGGTTCCCCATCGCGGTGGCGGCACGGACCTACGCCGCCATCCTCGACCGCCTCGCCGCCCGCGGACACGACGTCTTCGGCGGCCGGGTGTCCACCACCCGCCGCCACAAGTGGGCCCTCGCGGCCCGCCTCGCGGCCGCCCGCGCGCTCCGCGGCTGAGCGCCTCGGGGGGGCTCCGGCAACACGGGCTCGATCTCGTGCCTAGAATACCGGCGATCGTGGTGGCCCGAGGCCGCCGGTCCGGTTCCAGCCACCCCCGAGGAGGAGAACGATGGCGGTCAACGGCTATTGCCTGAAGTGCAAGACGTCTGTCGAGATCCAGGACGCCCAGGCGATCACCATGAAGAACGGCAAGCCCGCCACCAAGGGCGTCTGTCCGACGTGCGGCACCACCATCTTCAAGATCGGCAAGGCTGCCTGACAGCCGGCCGGGACAGTCCCGGCGCCGGCCGGCTGCGGCTTGTGGCCATGGCCGCCGGATACCCCCGTGCCGGCGGCTGTCAGTCGGCGCGGGGAAACGAGCCGAGCACGCGCATTCCGACGGTGATTGCCCGGACCTCGGCGATGGCGTCGGCGACGGGCGCGTCGTCCTCGTGGCCCACGCAGTCGATGAGGAACCAGTAGGCGCCCAGCGCAGCCTTGGTCGGCCGTGACTCGATCTTGGTCAGGTTGATCCCCCGGCCCGCGAACGGCTGCAGCGCCGCGGCCAGCGAGCCGGGACGGTCGGCGTGGAAGGCGAAGACCAGCGAGGTGCGATCGCGTCCGGTGGGCCGGGGGTGGTCGCGGGCGAGGATGACGAACCGGGTGGCGTTGTCCGCCGAGTCGTGGATATCGGCGGCGATCACCTCCATGCCGTAGAGGTGGGCCGCCGCCTCGGTGCCGATGGCGGCGACCTGCCCGGAGTGGACGCAGGCGGCCACCGCGGCGGCGGTGCTCAGCGCCGGGAAGACCTGGGCGCCGGGGAGGTTCTCGCGCAGCCAGGTGCGGCACTGCGCCGCGGGCTGGCCGAGCGAGACCACCCGCTCGACGTCGGTGAGCGCGGTGCCGGGGCGGGCCACCAGCTGGTGGCGGATGGGGCGCACGATCTCCCCGACGATGCGCGGCGCGTCGCCGGCGATGAGCATGTCGAGGGTGACGGTGACGCTGCCCTCGGTGCTGTTCTCGATGGGCACGAGGGCCTCGTCGACGCACCCCGCGGTCACCGACGCGACCACCGTGGGGATGTCGCCTGCCGGCACCAGCACCGCGCCCTCGGGATAGCGTGCGAGTGCGGCGTCGTGCGAGTTGGTCCCCTCCGGACCCAGATAGGCGACGCGACGCACGGTGCTGCTCAGGACGTGACCAGTTCGCGGACGCTCTCGACGTCGAGTGTGGTCGAGTAGATGATCAGCTCGTCGCCGGGCTGGATGATCACCTCGGCGTCGGGAACCACGGGCCGCCCGTCGCGCACGATGCAGACCACGAGGTCACCCTCGGGGAGGTGGATGTCGGCGACGTGCCGGCCCACCAACGAGGAGAGCTCGGGCAGGGCGACGTCGACCAGGGTGGCGCCGCTCGCCTTCACCGCGACGCCCTTGACCGCGTCGGAGCCGCTCAGCTCGGCCTCGATGAGACCCATCAGCAGCTCGGTCGCCGACACCGGGACGTCGATGCCGAGGGCCTTGAACAGGCGGACGTTCTCGGGGTCGTTGACCCGCGCGATGGTGCGCGGCACGCTGAACTTCCGCTTGGCCAGCTGGCAGGCGACCAGGTTGTCCTCGTCGTCGCCGGTGGCTCCGACCACGACACCGGCGCGCTCGATGCCGGTGGTGGCGAGGAAGGACATCTCGTCGCCGTCGCCGACCATGATGCTGCAGGAGCCGAGCTGGTGCGACAGCCACTGGGCGCGCACCCTGTCCTTCTCGACCAGGGTCACCTCGTAGCCGCGGTCGAGCAGGTGCCGGGCGAGGTGGTAGCCGACCTTGCCGCCGCCGATGACGATGACGTACGGCGTGGTGCGCTGGTTCACGTGCGTCCCCCGGCGCCGGCCACCGCGTCGGCGCGGTTGACCCCGTCGATGAGGTAGTCGTGGATCAGTCCCGCCCCGATGACGGTGGAGCAGATCGTCTCCACGCCCATCTCGCGGTACACCGCGGCACGGATCGGGTCGTAGATGCGGGTGATCACGCGCTTCACCTTGAAGATCTCGCGGGCGAGCTGTGCGGCCATGAGGTTGCGGTTGTCGCCGGGCATCACCGCGGCGAAGCAGTCGGCCTTCTCGATGCCGGCGCGGCGCAGAGTCG
Source organism: Chloroflexota bacterium (assembly GCA_034666485.1). Lineage (GTDB taxonomy): Bacteria > Chloroflexota > Dormibacteria > Aeolococcales > Aeolococcaceae > CF-96. Next base: position 13 of record JAXDLS010000458.1, on the reverse strand, counting down.
CGCCCTCGAGGCC
>JAXDLS010000457.1:0-4076 GCA_034666485.1 Chloroflexota bacterium | reverse complement strand
CCTACACGGAGCTCTGCTGCCTCGACCAGGACATGCCCGAGCAGATCGCCTACCTCGCCGTGCAGCGGCAGGGCGGCGGCGGGCTGATGGACTGCGCCCAGGCGATCATCGCCGACGTCGACAGCCCGCCCGAGCGCGGCCGGTACCAGGGCTACTTCGGCGCCGTCTTCGGGCTCTCGTCGATCGGCGGCCCACTGATCGGCGGCTTCTTCACCGACCACCTCAGCTGGCGCTGGGTCTTCTACGTCAACGTGCCCCTGGGCATCCTCGCGCTGGTGGTGACCGCGGTGGTGCTCCGCCTCCCGGCGGGGCGGGTCGAGCACCGCATCGACATCCTCGGCGCCGCGCTGCTCGCCGCCGGGGTGAGCTGCCTGGTGCTGCTCACCACCTGGGGCGGCACCCAGTATCCCTGGGGCTCGCCGGAGATCATCGGGCTGGCGATCACCAGCGTGGTCTGCCTGGTCCTCTTCGTCGGCGTCGAGAGCCGCGCCGCCGAGCCCATCCTTCCCCTCCACCTCTTCCGCAGGCGGGTGTTCACGGTGGCGAGCGCGGTCGGCTTCATCGTCGGCCTCGCCCTCTTCGGCACCATCACCTACCTGCCCCTCTTCCTGCAGCTGGTCACCGGCGCGTCGGCGACCGGCTCGGGGCTGCTGCTGCTCCCGCTGATGGGCGGGGTGCTGACCAGCTCGATCGCCTCCGGCCAGGTGATCTCCCGCACCGGCCGCTACCGCGTCTTCCCCATCGCCGGCACGGCGCTGATGTGCGCGGGCATGCTGCTGCTCTCCCGCATCGACGCCCACACCACCCAGGGCACGGTCTCGCTGGACATGGTGGTGCTGGGGCTGGGGCTGGGCCTGGTGATGCAGGTGCTGGTGCTGGCGGTGCAGAGCAGCGTCGAGCGCGGCGACCTGGGCGTCGCCACCTCGGCGGCAACCTTCTTCCGCTCGGTGGGCGGTTCGATCGGCACCGCCATCTTCGGCGCGGTCTTCAGCAATGTGCTGAGCTCCAACCTCGCCCGCGACCTCCCGCCGCAGGCGCTGGCACGGATCGGGGGGAGCCTCGCGGGGCGCCCGTCGGCGGTGCAGACGCTCCCCGACGCGGTCCGCGGCGGCTACCTCGACGCCTTCGCCGGCGCCGTCGCCACCGTGTTCGAGGTCGGGGTGCCCATCGCCCTGCTCGCCTTCCTGCTCTCGCTGCTGCTCCCCGAGGTGCACCTCCGCGGCCGGGAGGACCCGGCGATGGCCGCGCGCCACGTCGGCGTCTGCCTGGGCATGCCCTCGCCGCAGGCCTCGCTGGTGGAGCGCTTCCTGGCGCTGCAGCCGGTGGTGCAGGGACAGGTGCGCGCCCTGATCCCCGTCGACCTGCGCCGCGAGCTCGCCGACGCCGTCACCGGGCTGAGCTACATCGAGGTGGAGGCGCTGCGCACGCTGGGCCTGGCCGGGCGGATCGGCCGGACCCTGTCGCTGGAGGAGCTGGCGGCGGCGCCGGGCATGGACCGCGAGGCCGCCGAGCGGCTCGCCGCCACCCTCCACGAGCGCGGCCTGGTGGAGCGGGTGCGGCCGGTCGACGGCGAGGGCGTGGAGCTGGTGATGAGCGAGCGGGCGGTCGACCTGATGGGCCGCTACCGTGCCGCCGCGCGCAGCGCCCGCGGGCAGATGATCGCCGCCCTCGACGAGCACGAGCTGGAGACCATGCTCGGCCTGATGGAGAAGGTCGCCTCGGGGGTGCTCGGCACGGGGACGGCGCCACGGCAGGAGGTGCTCGCGCGGTGACCGAGGAGGCGATGACCGCGCTCGAGCGGGAGCTGACGCTGCTGGTCCGGCGGGTGCTGCGCGGGCTCTGGACCGCCGACCACGGCCCCGACATCGACCACACCGTGTTCCCGCTGCTGGTGGCACTGCGGGACGAGGGCCCGATGCGCACCGGCGAGCTGGCTCGCCACTTCCACCTCGACAAGTCCACGGTGAGCCGCCACATCGCCCGGCTCGAGGCCGCCGGCCTGGTCGAGACCCGGCCCGACCCCCGCGACCGCCGCTGCGCCCAGCTCCACACCACGCCGCAGGGCAGCGAGCGCGTCGACGAGATCCGCGCCGCCCGCCGGGCGCCGCTCCGGCAGGTGCTCGCCGGCTGGAGCGATGCCGACCGCGATCAGCTCACCCAGCTGCTCGGCCGCCTCAACCTCGCCATGAACGAGCGCGAGCCGGCCCGCTCGGCGCCCTGAGCCCGGCGCCCCGGCCCGGGCGGCCGGCGGTCAGTCCCGGGAGCGGCGAAGCCGGCGGCCGAGCAGCAGCACCGCGACCATCAGCACCAGCGCCAGGGGCACCGCCCAGGGCCGCCGCCCGAGCGCGACGCGAAGGTCGTCGAGACCGCCCGCGCTCACCGGCAGGGTCGACAGCGGCAGCGGCTGCGCGGTCACCAGCCGCACCTCGCCAGGGACCCGCGGCTCGGGGTCGGGCTCGGACCGGATCGCGCCCAGGGTCACCACCGGCAGCGCCGCCGCCTCGGGCTCCTCGGGCTCGGGCGCCGGATCGGCCGTGGTCTCGCCGAGGCGGGCGGCGACGCGCCGGAGGAGCCGCATGGTGGCCTCGCGCAGCCGCTCCTCGCCGAGCCGCTCGGCCCGGCCGGTGACCTCGATCTCGGCGTCGACGTGGAGCAGGGTGCCCCCGCCCGCCGGGTCGAGGCGCAGGTCGAGCCGGCCGCGCAGCACCCCGGCGCCCCGCGCCTCGCGGGCGTCGATGCTGCAGGCGAGGGTACCGGCGGCCCGGTCGGCCGACCGGGGGACCACCCGCCCGCGATAGGTGATCTGCGAGCCGCCGGCCTGCAGCTTCAGCTCGGCGCCGACCCCGGGCTGCTCGCCCAGGTCGGCGAGCGGCTCCGGCGCCTCGGGCGTCAGCCGCGCCCCGGGGACGGCGTCGGCGGCGCGGCGGGCATCGACCAGCACGTCGAAGACTGCCTGGGGCGGCCCCGGCACGGTGATCTCGGTGGCGAGGTTCATGTTCGTGGCCGCCGATCAAACCACGTCGCCCCTGCCGATGACGAGTCCGCGGCGGTGCGGTGCGTCCAGCGCCACCGGCCGATCACACCGCCTCGCGGCGGCGACGAGCGTGCAACACCGGGCGCGGCGGCGCCCGCGCCGGGGTATCGTCCTCGACGCGATGCTCCAGAGTCTCCAGGTCCATCCCGAGTACGCCCTGTACGCCCTCGCCGGGCTGGTCGGCTGGGTGGCCCTCTATCTCCTCTACAAGGTGTGCTGGCGGCGCGACTACGGGCTCCCCGTGCGCCGCCGGCTGCTCGTCCGCGGGCTGCGGGTCGAGCGCGAGCAGCTCGCCCTGGTGCCCTTCTGGTGGAGCGACGTCCAGGTGCAGCGGGCGGTCGACGCCCACTGGCGCCAGGCCCTGCGCCGCGGCGTCGAGAACCAGGTCAGCAGACCGGTCTGAACCCCGGCTCCGCCAGCCCGGCGTGGTCGAGGGCGTCGACCACCCACTGCACCGCCACCGGGTCGTCGACGATGCCGACGTGCTCGACCGGGTCGAGCGGGCAACGGACCTGCAGGGTCACGTCGGTGACCCGCGGCCCGCTCAGGAAGGCGGAGGTGTAGGGGGTGACCACCTCGTCCCAGGCGGTCTCGACGACCGTGTAGTTCACCCCGGGGAGGGTGTCTCCTCCGGCGTTGAGCCGGCGGAGGAGGTCGGAGCCCGCGACCTGCTCGGCGCAGGCGGGGCAGCCGTTGCGGCCGGCGGTGGGAGCCACGGGGATGGCGGTGCCGTGGTTCGTCGGTGACAGGCCGACCAGGCCGCGGACACGCGCGGCGCCGCCGAGGAAGCGCATCCAGTACCGGGGCATCATCCCGCCCTGGGAGTGGCCGACCACGAGCACGTGCGAGGCGCCGGTGGCGGCGAGGGTCCGGTCGACGAAGGCCCCGAGCTCGGCGGCGGAGCCCTCCACCGGGTCGGTGCCGCGGTGCCCGTAGTCGAGGGCGAAGACGCAGTAGCCGAGGCTGCTGAGCACCGGCGAGAGCACCCCCCAGACCCCGGTCATGTCCTCGAAGGTGCCGTGCAGCAGCACCACCGGGTCGG